>PEZG01000040.1 GCA_002774185.1 Candidatus Roizmanbacteria bacterium CG09_land_8_20_14_0_10_41_9
CATACTCACTCAATATATCCCATTACAGAAGGCGGCCTTATTTCTCAAATTGCACATTCTTTCCTATTTGATAGGTTATTTAATGTCCGTCAACTTGGCCCAAGCACTGTTTATCCGATCCCAACCGATCATACCAGAGGCGAACATTCCATCTTTGTCACTGTCGACATGGTGCGTACGATCCAAACATTGGTAAACACTCAACCTTATATTTTGGCCCAAACTCTACGCAGGGATTTTCAAAAAGGAAAAATCGATGTAGATTCAAAGAATGATGAGGAGATTTTTGAAATGGCTACAGACTTAGCAGTAGCGATGGGAATGCTTCATGACATTGCAACGCCAGCTGGAGGAGACACTTTCAAATTTCTTCTCGGGCTCCATGAAGAACGAGATGTCACCTGGATGTTTTCCGAAGAAGGACGAAAAGCGCTTGGAAAAAACGTTGATGAAGTTGTTGAAATACTGCGCAGCCGAGGTTTTGACGAACACCATTTGTCGTATATTCTTCGATGCATAAAAGGCGAATCGGATACGGTTCTGGGAAATTTAATAAGCACAACAGGAGATGAACTCGACGTTGACCGAAGAGGATATACACTTCTTGATAGCCAAGTATCAGGACTTCTCGACAGAGAAATTCCCGATCCGCTTCTTCCCGAACCCATGCTAAATGAATCCTTGGATTTAACGATGATGGCTCTATTCATAATTAATTATCCTATCAGTCAGGAACTGATGCAGATTTATCCTCAATACGCTCATCCTCCGACAAATTCCCTTAATACTTCAGAAGATTATAGACTGAATTCCGAAGGAAAACTCGTATGCGCAAGACCGGACAAACTCGCATGGATTGCGGCCTTACGAATATGGAATATCGGTAGCAACTATGCCGGTCCTATGATGCTTGGACTCGAGTGAGAGCTACAGCAAATTTTGGAACGGCTTATGGAGGAAGGAAAACTACATGATTTACTTTCAAGAGAAGGATTACTTCAAATGACAGATGGAGAATTATACGAAGTACTCTCCCGTGAACCGGATCCTGAGCTTCAGAAATATCTGGAGAAAATGGACTCAAACGATCACGCGTATCAAAGCATCTATCTTACCAAGGACACTCTACCCTCATCAAGTGGGCATCTCTCTATTGCAAAAAAGTTCCCCATCGTGATAAAAACCGGCCTTCAAAGCCGCGTTGTCAACGCCAATGGCCAAGAACTATCTTTACAGGAATATGTCGAAATAAACCCATCGGAAGACTTTAGTAAATGGATTAAACAAGGAATCGGAGTTTATCAACATAAGTATTTAGCTTTGTTAAGAAGGGATTCTTTAAGATCTCTTCTTGATGATGAAGTTTTTCATCGCGGACAAGTAACTCACGGAGAGAATCCTTTGGATATTCTTGACGAGGAGCTCTGATATACTTTCTGTATGAAAAAGTGTTCTGGAGTTTTGTGCAGGTAAGCGAACGTACGTTTTATCCTGAAGAAAAAAAACTTAGGGAAGAATTCTATGAGACACTGTGGCTGAATCCGGATGAGGCACGGCGGCGCATCACGGATCCAAATACTCTGAGAGCGCTAGAGGTGATGGAAGAAAAATTTTGAATGACTCGATTGATCGATCAATCGAAACACTCATTTCAAGGGAGTAATAGAACATTAGTTTTAGATCATCAGAACGCTCTTTCCCACTTCGGAGGTGTAAAAGGTGTGCAAAAAATTTCAGTTTGATGCAGGAAGTTTGAGGTGTTCTTCGATCCTTTCGACCCTTTTTCTCAGCTCCAAATATTCTGTATCGAAAAAATTCACTATGGTTTTAACGTCCTTTCTTATTTGAGTAACGTCCTCTTTGATAGCTTCTAATTCTTTTTTGACTACTTTTTGAGTTTCATGGTGAACCTCTATCTTTACAATTCTTTGGATCTGTTGGAGATCGTTTTTAGTTAACATATGATGTTAAATCTACATCAACAGGTTTTATTTTTCAACTGAGACCCAAGTCCATTCGAATTGTGATTTTTTGCCGCCTTCGCCCTCCGATTCGGAGGACTTCGGCGAGCCGATGCAGGGGTGGAGGGAATTGAACCCCCACATTCGCTTTTGGAGAGCGACAGTCTACCATTAGCTTACACCCCTAATATATCTGGAAGGATATTATAAAGCATTCTTAACTCGTGTGCAATTTTGGAATCATAATACCGTATTCGAAGACTACCTTGGTATCCCTCCCGTATTCTTTTCTTTGTATGCGGCTTCAAATAACTCCGAGAAAATTGAGTAATCGGTATATGGGTAATTTGTGCCCAAAACTTCTTTAAATCGCCATCCTTATGATATTCATGGATATGTATGAGAGCTCTAAGTTTTGTCTCATCAATATCATATCCGTCTCTTAATAACTTCAAAAATACCTTTATCATGTTTGGGTCGGAATTAATAAACGAAACATAGTATTTCGACGACTTTCCACCCTCGGTCCAGAAGAAAATTGCGCATAGTATTTTTTTCACTTCATTTGATAATTTTAGCCTCGAATATTGATTATTTAATTTCGTCTTTAACTCTCTTTCTTTTAATAGATATTTCTTCTTAATAGATTCCTGCGCTCTGCTTCTACCATCATTAATTTTTTTTATAATTGCCTCTCGTGCATCCCTGTCTAAAAATACATCCGTTGTCCATAAATAAGCAGTGCTTTTTGCTATAGAAAGTTCTTGGCCAATCTCTTGATAAGAACAACCTTTCCCTCTTAAAATTCTAGCACGTTTAATTTTGTCGAACGATTTATGCATGGGTATATAACCTAATATAATGGTTTTAAACGAAGAAATCAACTCTTCGAAAATATTTTATGAAGCTTCTGGTGCACCCACCCCGAATCGAACGGGGATCAGAGGCTCCGCAAGCCCCTACTCTATCCTATTAAGCTATGGGTGCTTGGTTATATTGTATACCACTCCGCTTTGATTTTGCAAGGATGGTATATACCTACGGCCACGTCGCACAAAGTGCTATGCGGCGTGCGACCGGAGCTTTTAAAATCGGGAGTTTACAGCGATATATTCGTATAACCTTAATTGATATCAAAGCTTCGTTAGGTATTATACCCTTTCCATTTTGAAAGCATAGGGGTATATCACAAAAATGAAGTTCTAGAATTACCAGCTTCCCCCCCCACCGCCTCCCCCTCCTCCGCCCGAAGATCCTCCGGAAAAACCGCTGGAGAATCCGGATGAACTGGAAGTTGTGGTCGGAGTGTATGCGGACCGGAACGAATTCAGGGAATTATTCAGGTGATTGGTTAAAAGTATGCTGTTGAATGTTGCAGTATCATATCCCTGGTACCACTCCGGGGGTGTCAAATGGATATCTTTGAAACGCTCTGCCCATATTTTTTCCACCCCAAAAGCAACGGCAAAAGGAAGAAGTTTTTCAAACATCATCTGGTTTTTCGCCTGAAACTCCAGTTGCCTCTCCTGGCTGGATAAAAAGTTCTTCAATGATTTTGCTATATTTGCGGATTCTACTCCAAATTCCGTTTTCCGCACCATATTTCTTCCGAAAATAAAAGCCGAAAAGGCCAGAGGGAAGTTAAATGTGAAAAGCGCAAAAGCGCCTATGACGGTATAAAACGTGCGAATGCTCTGGGGATTTTCCGGGAAAAATCTTTCTGCAACAAGATCCGTATAAATTGTTTTTTTGATATCCTCCATTGTTGAATACATTTTTTTGTCTTTCAACCGTACCTCCGCATTATTGTCGAATAAATCTTCCAATAGTTTTTTTTCAAACGCAAGGAGTTTCGCATCGCTTGGATCCTTTGTTTTTACGAAATAGAAGTCATCCTTTTTCTTCTCAACGATTTTAAAATATCCCCTCTGCGCCAGATTCACAATCATGGCGGAAATATCCCGCGCATCCACCTGTTCATCGATGAGGGAACCAGTTTCAACCGGGGTAAGATCCCGACCTTTTTTGGTTTTTGGGGGATCAAACCATGCTCGAACTTCCCCTCCCCCGCTGAGCGGGGCCGGATCCCGACCTTTCAAATACCATTTCACCGGAATCCATAAGGGGTATAGGAAGAACCATAGGATGATTATTAAAAAAAATGCGAACGTGAGTATTTTCCCAATAAAAGTATCGAAAAAACTTACGATCTCTTTTGGTTCTAACTGGGCGACAATCCCTTTGGGGAATCCGAATACGATTGTTATATTCTCTCTTACCCCAAGCGTCCGCGTTGCGGAAACCGTTATCTTTCCATTTTCTTTCTGGATAGAACACTCTGATGCCGTACTTCCGGATACTCCGGTAAAACACGTTCCATTCAGGGATCCCTGCGAAGTAAGTTCGGGGAGTGTAACAGCCGCCTCAATAGAATTAACGGGCACGGTCCAGTCTGTCCCATTTACGTTCCAATAAAATTCATCATGATCGGAATAATACGTAAGAGCGCCGCCGACCTTATAGGTAATCACATACGTATGTTCTCCGGAGATGGTCTTGTTCGCGTCTCCGATCCGGATTTTTATATCGTCTCCCACGGTAGACTTTGTATACGCATATGCCACTCCGTCTTCATCCGTAACGGAAGATATTTTCAGATCGAGCCGGTACCGTTTCCCATCCTTGTTTTTTTTAACGGTTGGGATCTGACGATAGATCCCATGCTTTTGGAGCGTGGAAAAATCATATTGGATCGTCTCTTTGACTTCTATAGTCCCGTCTTTATGGATTGCGATATCCGATCCGAAACTCCGGATACGCTCACCCTCACTCGTCTGGGCATGAACCACGTCCTTTGATACAATCAGAAGAAAACTTGAAAACAAAATAAGAAGAATGCGTTTCTTCATATGATGTATATCATACCGCATTTTTTAGAAAATCCATAGATTACGCTAATACTGCGGGGAGAGAGAGGAAAGGATGAGTTGCTGGATGACGGTCAAAATGGCTAACAGAATAAGTAGCAGGAGTCCAATGATCGCGTATTTTTTTGCGAATTCTAAAAGGGATTCTATATGTTTTTATTATATAGGAAAAATGATCGATTTTTACTTAATGTAGCTAAATCTTCGTAATTTTAGGGGGCGGGGTGCAGTTTCTACCTGGGGAATATTTTCCAATATGCACAGGAGATGGAAATATAACTGCTTTGGATTTTTCAAGAGGATGGATGGGACAACATGAACCCTATCGCCTTGGAATCCGAATTTCAACAGACGTTTTTTTATCTGGTCTGAGAATGTGATCACTTCTCTACCCCTCATAAGAAACAGGTAAAAGGGCTCTAAAAATAGATACCCGGCCCATGAAAGATACCACGGGAACACGTTGAACCACTCTCTTCCTCCCAATTTCTCAACAAGGAGGATGGATTTCGTGTTGCCGTAAAGAGAGAACAAAAAAGGAAACGGATTCACTTCCTCAATCACCATATGATACTTATATCTATTACGGATATGCTTCTGGTAGTAGCGGAATACCGCAAGGTACATCCCTAGATTGAACGTCGACTTTGAATTGGCCCGCTTTTTCCCAAGTCGGATATAGGTGACGGATTGCATCTCTTCAACCGCCCTACACTTGGCAAATGAAGGGGAAAGGACCGTTATCTTATACTCTTGCGCCAAGCGCTTTAAGACGGTATGTGCAACCCTGTCTTCCTCCCTTGAAAAGGGCGATTGAACGTCTCCGGAGCGTATGAAAAGCAGGTGTTTTTTCATAAGATGCTCACCCCTTGGGAAAGCGCCATAGTATAGCATTTTTGAGGAAGAATTTCAATCTATAGCACGAGCACGGAGGGAGCGAATGAATCCGGCCGTATATACGCAGCCCAAGATCCCCGCAAATACGATGTTGATGCTCATGACCGCAGAGAGTTGTTTTCCAAATACAAATAAGGCGACAATGTACAGAGGAATTGTCATGGGAAATACGAGTACGATCCTTTTGCGCCGAGCAAGAAAATAGTTATTAAGGAAAAAAAGATAGCTGAATAGGAAAGCAAAGATACTTGCCTGTCCTAAATAACCAACTGCCGGTAGGAATCTGGCACCGAACACCATGAGGATAAACCCCTTTCCAAACCAGTGGTACACAATATAGTTAGTAATCCCTCCCAGAATGATTAGGGCGAACGAGGAAATGAATGCTGTCTTAGTTTGCGCCCTATTTTTCTCATCCGAAAAGACGATGAATCCCACGGACAGGAGTGGTCCGATGATATAATACGGGATTCGCGAACAGATGATCCAGGAGCTGTATATTCCCGCTTCAACCGGTGGAAAGAATTTTTTAACAAAAATAATATCCACGTTAGTAAAAAATATTGTCGCCAAAGTGGAGAGAGCCAGGGTAAAAAAATAGGGGTTGGAAACAATGTGGAATATTCGTTTTTCAGTGATCGGATGGGTTTTCGTGGATCCTGCGGGTACTTTCTTCCTGAACAGGAAATAGTATCCGATAAAGCTTCCGACTGAGGAGAGGAGGATACAGACAAGTACGGTTGCAATCCCATCCACGCCGAAGCCGACAAGGATGGGTCCTGTCAACCGGATGAATCCCACAGCGACTCCGATGAGCGAAGCAAAGAAAAATAATCGCAACCCTTGAACCGATGTGAGATAGAAGGATGAAAAGAATGAAAAAAGAACATAGGAAATAAGAATGGCGGACGTGAACAAAGATAGGTTTGTCATCCGAGGGATAAGGGGAATCAGTAGGAACGGAAGCAGGACGAAAAACCACCACCTTCGTATTTTTGTCCAAAAAAAGATTTCGACTGACCGGGCATAGGATATTTTCTTTTCCGGCCTGACCGAGCTTATCCTTTGCAAAATATAGGTTGTGACGATGGATATGGGAACCGCGATTACTGCTGCATAGGAAAATAGCGCCGCTATCTCTCCATATCCTGCCGGACCGAGGTATCGGGCGTTCAACATATTATTTATGTAATTCAGGATTCCGGCAAAAAATCCGAATGCTGTCAGAAGAAAACTCCCTCGGAAAAAATCGTTCTGATAAACCCTTTGGAAAAGCTTTTTCATGCGATACTATTGTACCCCATTGCCCTGATTTTTACCAACACGGGGCATTGATTTTCAATTGTCTTTTTGTATACTATAGGTATTATTGTATGGTTAAAGAAGGCAGAAAAGAAGCGGTTGGTGAAACTATCCATTTTAGAACCGGCGTCATCATTTGGCCGGAATTGTATAGGGGAAGAGTGATTGTAGTATGTCTCTCATCAGAAAGCAGGCGAAAACCTAAAGAAAGAAGTGCAATTTTTCCAGCTGTGCGTCTCGGAAGGAAAATTAGAGGATTAAGCGGGTTTAGCGCAGGACAAAATCTCCTTGTCCGCTCGCTTGTTGAAGAAAGAAATGACGCGTATTGGGTACTTCATGCCGGAGAACGCTTCGGAGTATATGACAAGCTTGCAAGAAAATAGTTTCTGCTTATTACTCATACGGCGCATTGCCGTAGATGACAATCTCCGTTCCCGGGTTATCCCTGGAAGCCACGATGCTGGAATTGCTTGCTGGTAGCTCGGGTTTTACCCAATAGTAGAGAAGGGCGACATCCTCGGTTTTCATATTGATGCATCCGTGGGACATCGGGTGTCCAAAATTACTGTGCCAGTAGGTGCCGTGGAGACTGAATCCCCTAGTCTGCGAGACCTCTTCATTATAAAAATACATCGTGAATGGTACGTTGGGTAGATAATAGTACGTACCTAACGCCGATGATCCGCCAGTCATCAATGCATACCTTAGTTTTACCCAGATCCGGAATCTTCCTGTTGGGGTCCTCCCCCATTTGCCTGAAGAAATCAGAAAGTCATAGATTTTTCTGTCGCCTTCATATGCGTAGACGCGTTGGCGAGTCAGGTCAATCTCTATCCGTTTGCTTCCCGTGGAATCGCCCAATACCACCTTTTTTGGTTCAATTTTTACATCAACCGGGGCAGGACAGCGCATGGATTTGTTGTTGTACATTGCGGTTTTTTTTGATCCATCATAGACACCGGTCAAATCGGAAGGATTTACCGTGCCCTGAGGGGAAAGCAGTGCGAAAAGGAGAAATTTCGGAACTACGAATAACATGAGAAGTAGTAGAGCAATGACGATGACTCCTATTTTTAGAAATCTCATAATTTTTATTGTACAGGGTATTTGGAAAAAAGAAAGATATTTTTTATTGTTAGTGTCGCTCACGCCCGTTGGCGCAGAAGACATAACCCGAGGGTCCCGAAACCGCAGTGAGTTGCGACAACCGGTCCCAGTTCGCAAACCAGAATGTCTTTATTCTGTATCGGAAAGGATTGCAGATCCGTGGCAAGATTGTTCGCACTGCGTTCGCTGTCAAAATGTACGACTGCCGCCTGTTCCAGGGGTCCGAAGCCTTTCGCAAACTCCACGAGTTTGCGTATAGCTTTATGCATAGTCCTTGGTTTATCCGGATTCCCGATCAAGTCATGATCAATCCTTAGAATCGGATGGATATTCAAAAGGCTTCCTACAACACCTTGAATGTGGCTGACCCTTCCCCCTTTGCTCAAGTAGGCCATGTCGCCGACAGCGGCAACTACGGTGAGACGCTCTTTCATTTCATCCAATGATTGAATGATAGTCTCCACGTCTGCCCCATCTTGCGCTAACAATGCTGCCTGCATTGCCATGAACCCGATCCCCATCGAAACGGTTCCGGTGTTGTACGGCTTGATCCTCCGGTCTTCCTGATTTTGCCGGGCAACCATATCCGCAACTTCAAAAAGTTTGCTGAATTTTTGTCCTATGTGAACGGAAACAATGTCGCTGCCAGGATGCCGATCATATACCTTAACATATTGCTCCGGTCCCAAAACACCGGTTGTGGGGATGATTCCGGGATTCTTTCTTAATAGGTACTTGAAATCTTCTATGTTTAAATTCAACCCGTCAACGCAGCTTATTTCTCCAAAATTCACGGCAGCAGGAATCATATCAATACCGTATTTTACACGAAGATCATAGGGCATATCGGCGGTGGAATCGGTGACGATATGGACTTTTCTTTCGCTCACGAGCGAATTATACAGGATACGGATCGGAAATACTATGGGGAATCATACGAATAGGTCTTTTTTTACAAATGGAACGAGGGCAATGATGACTGCCGGTTCGTAAAGAGTTTTCCGAGTAATCCGGTTGTCAGTGAGAAGACCGATAGCTCCCATTTCCTGTTTGGAGTTCGTCTTCCCAAACACGATGTCATCCGCCTCGCCCAACTCTTTTCCCGAGTGAATCAATTGGACAATTTTGTCAGGGAGGAAAAACGATGCGGTCCTTCCCTTTCCGGTTTTTTTCTTTCCGATGATTACCACCCATGCAAAC
>PEZG01000001.1 GCA_002774185.1 Candidatus Roizmanbacteria bacterium CG09_land_8_20_14_0_10_41_9
TCCCTTAGATCTTGCGGTTTCTTATAGTAATCCATCTTTCCGATGTAGGAAGCCAAGCCTTCATTGAACCAATTTGGAGCAGGAATGGTTTTCCCGGTAAGTCTGGCCAAATTTCTATGTGATAGTTCATGCGCGATGACATTGGTGGTAGCTTTTCCTTCCCTAAGGGTTATTCCAAGCTCGGTCCCCGCACCTCCTGCATATGGATAAATGCCAAACCTGAGCATATCCAGTTCTGATATGGCAACCAAAACCGAAATAGGAAAGGTAATTCCATAAAAATCCTTATTGTCCGAATTCGCTTTTTTTGTTTTCATCATGATATCGTCCGCAACGCTGGTCCGATTTTTCGGATAAAAAAGAGTGATGGTATTTTCCTTCAAAGTAGAGTATCCGATTTTGACCGGAGAAATGATGAATAGCGGCCCAAACAGAAAAAGGATAGCAACGATCCCTAAAGTAGCAATAGAATTCTTCACAATATAGCTCTGTTTATTTTTTGCCTTGAGGTATCCACGAGCCATATCAAAAATGGTGAATGCGGCTATGCCTCCAAAAAGATAAAACATATGAAAATCCTCCCTATCTAATTCACTGTAGATAGAATCCGTCCAATTTTCAAGAGATATATTCTTCAGTATTTTTTCAGCTTATTGATCTATAGTAGATATCCAGCGCTGAGTGTATGCTCGGCGTTGTTTTTTATGGGAACTCGCACTGCATCTGGAGTTCCCGAGGAAAAGATACGTCCCGTGGCGTAACAATGAACAATAATTTATTATCTTCTTGGTAATGTTTCTTCCCGGTTATCCTATCTGTGATTTCATTCGTATCCCACCAACGTTTCAAAAACTGCGATATGGAAATAATTCTGTCTTGCGAGACAAAATCCCTATAGGGGTCAACAATGATAAGGGCTTTTCTTTCATCGTCAATATGGGTGATCATACTGTAATGTCCATAATCCGTTTCATCATCCTCTTCTTCCTCTCTTTCAAATATCCCTTGCCACTCTACTCCAACTGGATAGGCGTGTTCACGGAGCAGAATTCGTATGTTGTCCAAAGTCGAATCCTTCTTATACCAAAGCCGTACCTGGGGCGCAAGTTTTTTTAAAGCGGATCCGAGCTGGTCAATACGGGTACCATATATTTTTATAGTTTCCAGGACTCCTGCGGCTTCAGCAATTTTTTCTTGGGAAATCTCAATCCCTAAGTTGTCCAGAAGCATCTGTAGGACTGCGGGACCACAGTGATCATCACTAATCTGTGGGACCCTGCGGATCTGAATTTTTCTGGCAGGGTTAGGCAAGATTTTTTGCATATTTGCTGAGTAAACTTATTAAGACGTCCTGGAAAGAAACTCCATGAAGGTCAAGTACCTCGGTAAAGGGAAGACCTTTATTGGGCCCAAATGCAGTATTGGGATTGCAGTCCGTAAAATACGGAGTGACGGTTTTTTCATCTACCCGGATATCAAACTTTGCATAGTCTTTATTCGCCAACCCATTAAATGCTCGGACAACCAGAGGGGAGACTTTGGAAGCAAGGGGTTCCTCGACGAGCTTATACCTATAGGCTTTTTCATCCTCATAACTCTCAATGCTCGTAAAGTAATATTTACCATCGGTTTTCTTTCTAAAAACCTTCTGACCCAAAAAAACATGGTTCTTGACTCCATCGTCGTAGACAACGGCGGTAATTTCAGGACCATCAATGAACCGCTCCACGATCACAGGCGCTTTGTAAGTAGCCAGCATGTCGTCCACTTTTTTCTGAGCTTCTTTTACGGTTTCCTGTACGGCTTTATTGTCGATGCCAACGCTTCCTCCGCTCTCGTTAAGCTTCACGATAAGAGGGAATCCTAGCTGTTCATCAACGGATGTGTTCGCGCGCCTAATGTATTGAAATGGAGGAGTAGGAATATCATACGAAATTAAAAGGTGTTTAACGAGATTGCGGTTATTTCCAAGTACCAGTCCCTCCAGTCCTGATCCTGTGTAGGGGATATTGGAAAGCTCAAGGGCTGCAGGAACGGATGTTTGGAGTGCGTCTTTTCCCTTCAACGTGTCCACGAGATTCAAAACGAGATCCGGTTTGTCCACGAGAAGGTTGGTGAGGAAATACGGGTCGCCCGGGTATGCTTTAACGTTGATACCAAGTTTTCTTATTTCTTCAACGACTTCTTTTGCGCGTTCTTCCACTTCTATTTCGGCATGATATGCATCCTCAGTTGGGAACCATTCCCGCTCCACATGGGAGTAGGCAACTGCAACGAGTTTAAGTTTTTTGAGCGCTTCCTTATCGGTTACAAAATCGATTTTGCTTTTTGGCATAGGGTTAAAGCATAAACTTTTATACACTATAGAATAACACATAAATCTTGGATTTTACAATTTGACAAAACTAGAGAACTGCGATACCATAAAATGTGAAGTTTTTATAAACCTATGTTTATTACAAAAGAGGAGTTATCTGAAAGGGATACGAACGATGAAAAAGAATATCACTACTTCCTTACGACGCTTTTTTTTATCTCCTCCGTAATGGTTGTCGTAGCGTTTCTTATCTTATTCGGTGTGCAGAATTACGTGCTCAATTTATTTTTCAAAATAAAATAGGGGAGACGATGATGCGCCTTAAAAAAATTACTCTACTTTTCCTTACCTGGCGAACGTTCTTATTCTTACCCTTTTACGTGGGATCCTTACTCATTCCCTATAGGGTAGGTCAGGAATTCACTCGCATATGGTATTGGGCAGGCATGGATAAACCGGTTTCCAGTATCTTTCTTTTTCCTTGGGCAAACTTTGACGGAGTGCATTATCTTAACATCGCTGGGAACGGATATACGGCAAACGCGCGCTTTTTCCCTCTTTTCCCGTTAATCGCAGGATTCATTTCCCGGATGATGGGCGCACAAAAAGCATTTGATCTGACCTATTTTCTTACCTCCTTAATTCTTTCCAATCTTTTCCTCTTGATAAGTCTATGGGTGTTATACGCACTAGTCCGGAAGGATTATCCAAAATCCATCGCATGGTGGACTTGTATTTTTCTTCTGCTTTTTCCCGCCTCTTTCTTTTTTGCCAGTATCTATTCGGAAAGTCTTTTTCTACTGTTGTCATTGCTCTGTTTTTATTTTGCAAGGAAAAAACAATGGATCGTATCAAATCTTTTCGCATCATGTCTTGTGTTGACAAGACTTGTGGGTATATGCATCATTCCCGCACTCATATATGAATTCATAACACAGGATAAGAAGAACCGGTTGAAGAAAAGTTACAGTTTCCTACTGCCGGTTTTAGTTTTTATGGGATACCTGTGGTTTAACTATTTAAATTGGGGAAATGCGCTGCATTTTCTTTATTCTCAAGGAGAGTTAAACAACGGGAGATCAACAGCGTCTCTTGTATTGTTTCCTCAAACCATGGTTCGGTATGTCAAAATTTTCGTAACGGTTTCTCCCCGTATCTACGAGTGGTGGATTGCCCTTGTCGAATTTGTCTCATTCCTGTTCGCAGGTAGTATGGTGTACATTGCATGGAAAAAAAACATCCGCTTTTCTTATATTCTATATTCTGCATTCTGTATTCTCATCCCCGCAAGCTCTGGTACATTCTCGGGTCTACCAAGATATGTTGCAATTTTATTCCCCCTCTATTTGGCTATTACATTGGGAAAGAATACGGGAATGAAGTTACTATATGGGGTTGTTTCAGGGATATTGCTTTTTGTTCTCCTCATGGTTTTCTCACGAGGATATTATGTTTCTTAGGATTTTTTCGACCTCCCTATCATTAATTCGGTGGTGGGGACCCCTATGGGAGAGGAGAGCGCCGGAAAAGGTTTTTGGGATATGGAGTAATTCATGGATGAGGGTTTTCATTTGTTCACGGGGAGTGAGCGTACGAAATTTCTTTTCATTCACCTCGATGATGTAGTGGGGTTCCAACCCTACTACCTCTTTAAACAGCTTTGCCATTCCCCAGATGCGCGCATATGCTCTGGTTTTGGCATCAAAACTCCGGATACAGTGAACATTTTTACGTTTAATATGGGAAAAGTGCAATTCCTCGATTAAAAGATCCACTTTTTTTTTAATGTCCCAAGCTTTTTCAAATTTCATGCGAAGTCCATTATACTATTTTTTGATATCATATTTATATGCTAAGGGAATTTTTTATTGGGAGGCCTCCATCCCATTTTCAGGTGAATCCGGTTGTGCGGGCATTCATCATTTCGGAAACATTCCTATGGTCATGTTGGAATTCCTTTACTCCGATATTTGCGCTTTTTGCTACCCACAATATCCCAGGCGGGAACGCTGCGGTTGCCGCTGCGGCCTACAGTACGCACCTTATTGTTCGGGTTATTTTCGAACTGATAACGGGCCGGTATTTATTGAACAAACATGAGTCAAGAAAGTTTTGGATAACCATTGTCGGCGTATTATTCTTAAGCGTATCGTATCTCGGATTCGCGTTTACGAACACCATCACGCAACTCTTTCTATTCTATGGGGTGGCCGGATTGGGACTTGGAATTGCTTCCCCTGCAAAGAATTCCATTTTTGCATCCCATTTGGATAAAAAGAAGGAGGCGATCGAGTGGGCAACCATGGATGCAGTGGTGTTTATCGGAATGGCGCTCTCCGCAACGCTCGGGGGATTTGTGGCGATTACGTACGGGTTCCAACTCCTGTTTCTCGCTATTTCCCTCATCAACCTTTTTGGGGCGATCCCGTATTTTTTGTACCTGCATGGAGAAAAAGATTCGTTTTTCTACACTCTATTCCGCAAGGTCATCCCATGATTGAAAACGATATTCTTTTCTCCTACACTTTAAGTAGTCATGGGAAATTCTAACAGGAGGAAACTAGAGGTATACACGAGGAGTCATGTCCCTGGTGGAAAAGTCCTCAATATCCTTCTGGGTCAAGTAGCGATCTTATTATTTCTTATTCTATTGAATACTATACATTCAAAGACATTCCGTCCTGCAAAAATCGTATCCACGGGAAGCGCTCTTGGGATAACTTCCGAACCGTCGCCTACGTCAACACCGCTGCCAACTCCCACTCCAACAATGGAATTTGTAGGAAATGAGACAAATTTTGTCCCTATCCCTACGATTGAAAAACAGGAAAAACCGATTAAATTGGCGGTTTTCGGTGATTCTATGGTTGATACGATGGGGGAACGGTTGGAATATCTTGAGAAGAGCTTAAAAGAGCGATTCCCCCAGATGCGTTTTGAACTGTACAACTATGGAATGGGATCCCAAAATGCGGAAGAGGGATTTTTGCGGATGAACGAATCGTTCAAGTATCAAGATCGCAATTTTCCTTCCCTGGGAGACGTTCATCCGGACATACTTATCATCGGCTCATTCGCATACAATCCTTTTTTCCCGTACGATCGTGATAGACATTGGCTGGCTCTAACGAGAATCATCGAGGAGGCTGAAAAAATCAGCAGCAACGTGTATGTCTTAGCGGAAATAGCTCCCCAAAAATCTTCCTTTGGTAGAGGGCCAAACGGAGTTAATTGGGAAACAGATACCTCCTATGAGCATGCGACCCATATCATAGAACAGCTTGAAAATGCCGTGGGGTTATCGAAAACCCTGCGGGTTCCCTTGATAAACGTATTCCAACAATCTCAAATAAATAGTCAAAAAGAAGGAAGAAAAGAATATATTAATAGCGATGATGGAATCCATCCTTCTGTAAAGGGACACGAATTCATGGCGAACATGATCGCCTCAACCATTGAATTGAAATAACATCTAAGGACACGCCTTCCACATCCCCTTCATTTCTTCCCGTGCGGTTTTTTGCAGTTGTAGGAACAGCTCGGAATAGGCAACGTCTGGAGGAAAGGTCGTTGCATACGCATATCCTTCCTGGACGAGATATGCGTTTATGAATAGTGCTTCATTCGTCGCGGAGCCAGCTGACAAAAATACATATCGGAGAAGTCTCCCATACTTATCGGTTTCTGAGACGTCCTTTTTCAGCTCTATGAGTTTTCCCTCAACGAGTTCTTGATTTTTTTCTTTTGCCTGCTGGGCAAAGCAATCTTTCGATTGTCGTGAATTGTTTAGTTCAGGAGTATCGATCCCAATATACCGAACTTTTTGTCCGTTTTCCAGTTCGATCGTGTCGCCGTCAATTACGCGGGTAACCCTGACGAGTTGAGCCTCTGAGGTAGCGGTCAAGGGCGAGGTTTTTGGACACGGCGCACATACCTTGCAGGGAGTTTGGAGAAAATATCCGATAAGGATTCCAATAGAAAACATGATCGCTACAAGTGAAGTCTTACGCATAAAGGCTATCTCTATTGTAGCATAAGGGAGATAAAAGGCAGAGTTTTCTGGTAAAATAGAGAACAACGGGGCGTAGTTCAGATGGCTAGAATGTACGCTTTGGGAGCGTAAGGTCGCGAGTTCGAGTCTCGCCGCCCCGACCCTTCGACTCGTCGCTTAAGAACAGTTCCTCGCTCAGGGTCTTCGACACCTGGAGTTACCGGAGAGGAGATTATAAGTAATTGGTCGAAGGGAGCTGAGCCTGTCGAAGCTCAAATTAAGGCAAACAATTCATAAAAAATGTATATTCTATACATTCTTCGCGGTCCAAAAAAACATTTATACATAGGGATAACGAATAACTTAAATGAAAGAATAGATAGACATAAACGGGGTGATGGGGCAGAATTCACTAAACGTAATAGTACTTACACTGTTGTTTACACAGAAACTTTTGAGACGCTAGTTGAAGCAAGAAGAAGAGAAAAACAAATTAAAGGTTGGAGAAGAGAGAAAAAAGAAAATCTTATTAAGTTTAGAAAACCGAAATTATAGATTAATATATAGTTAAGATAAAAATAGGCATCTATTAAAAAATTATATGACTCGAATAATCTTCATCACCCACATCTTTCCTTACATCTTCTATTTTTTTCTTTGGCGCGGAACTTATCACAGTAAATTTCAATGGGGTGTGCGATTTTTATTTATTACCCTGTTTTCCCTTCTTCTGTTTCTTTCTCCCATCCGTTTCATGCTTCACCCCTTAGTCGCTTTGACAGTTCCATTGGTTTTTGCTGCTTCGGTTGTTTTTTCTTTCCTGAAGACCGGCAAAAAACCTTTTTTCTCAAGATACGATCTAAAAGAATTCATCCTATGCATCTTGATAGCAATAGCGGTTTTTATTGGGTTAAATGTTCAGCTTCCATCCAAACAGGAGGAGGCGAGGGGAGAGACGGTGGCTCTTTCTTTCCCGCTAAAAGACGGGAAATATTATGTAGCGTCCAGTGGGTATTCAAAGCAGCTATCCGGACGGATCACTCACGGAACTCCGTCAGAAAGATATGCCGTGGATATAATCAAATCATCTTCTTTTACGGAATACTTGAGGAATTTCTTTAAAACAGGCTTGAGTCGGTATCCGATTTTTGGAGAAACCCTATATGCTCCTTGTTCTGGCATCATTGAGGATGCCGTGGACGGTTTCGGAGACCTGATTCCGCCGGAAAGAGATGGGAAACATCCTGCCGGAAACCACGCCGTGATTTCCTGTAAGGGCGCATCCGTATTATTAGCACATATGAGAAAAGGGTCCGTACGGGTGAGGCCGGGTGACACCATTCAGGAAGGGCAGGTTATTGGGAATGTTGGGAATTCTGGGAATACCGATATCCCTCACCTCCATATTCATGCTGTTAAACAAACCTCCATAAATGTTACCCGTATCGAACCGTTGACGATCGTATTTGATGGCAGAATTCTAAAAAGCGGCGATTCCATAGAACAAAACCAAGAAAATGTTTTAGGATACGCAGTAACCCAGTATCAATTGGAGGATAAAACCTATACGTTGTTTGTTGCCGATACGCAAGAAAAATGGATGTCGGGTCTTATGGATAAAAAAAAATTAGATGGAGCGGATGGGATGATATTCATTTTCCCCGACTCTCGATCGCGATCATTCTGGAATAAGAATACCTATCTTGACTTAGACATCTATTGGATAAATCAGCATAAGGTTGTAGGAAAAGTATTTCTTCTGTCTATTAAAAAAACAGGAAGTGTCGTAACTATTTCGTCCCCATCCTCGGTGGATACAGTGATTGAACTGGTTCGCAGATAAAAAATTCCTACCGTTTCAGAACGTCTATTCCGGGAAGCGTTCCTTTTTCTATAAACTCCAACATCGCACCTCCGCCCGTTGAGACGTGGCTAATTTTTTCCAAGTGTTCCTTTTTTGAAACTGCGGCAAGCGTGTCCCCCCCGCCCACGATCGAAGTAGCTCGGTCATTATCCGCAATGGAATAATAGATGAAATCCGTTCCGCGTTTGAACTGGGGGTTTTCCATATATCCGACCGGACCGTTCCAAACAATCGTATTCGCTTTTGCGATAATTGAAGCAAACTCTGCCTGGGTTTCCGGACCGATATCCAGAATCATCTGATCAGGCGGAATGTTATCGATCTTATACACCTCATCTCCGGTTTGGGAATCTTTTGAGGGCGCGACAACAACATCTTTTGGAAGAATAATGGTGGTATTTTTTTCCGCGGCTTTTTCCAAAATTTTCTTTGCCGCGTCCGTTATCCCATCCTCCAAAAAGCTCGTTCCAACATTGTGGCCTTGCGCCGCCAACAGGGTGCTTGCTATCCCGCCACCCAGGAGAAGATGGTCTGCGAGTTCCATAAGTTTATCAATGAATTGAATCTTTGTTGAAATTTTTACGCCTCCCAAAATAGCTACGAATGGTTTTTTGGGATTTTGAACTATTTTTGAAATCATCTGCACTTCTTTTTTTAGAAGGAGTCCCCCGTAGGAGGGGATGAATTTTGGAATCCCCACAACCGAAGCGTCGTTCCTGTGACAAACTCCGAATGCGTCGTTAACAAAAAGGTCAGCAAGGGATGCGAGTTTTTTTGCAAATTCCTCATTGTTTTCTTTTTCCTGTGGGTAAAAACGGATGTTTTCCAAGATAAACACCTGGTTTGGTTTCTGGGCTTCAAACACACTTTTGTCTGCGGTGACAAAATCGTCAATGAGGATAATTTCATACTCGGGTAGGTACTGTTTCAGATCCCGTTCCACGTTGCGAAGGGAATACGTCAAGTCTCTTCCTTTTGGACGGCCCAGGTGCGAGATTAAAATA
>PEZG01000075.1 GCA_002774185.1 Candidatus Roizmanbacteria bacterium CG09_land_8_20_14_0_10_41_9
AACGATCCTACACATTAACCCTAAAGCCAGAGATGTGTTGATAACGCTCTCCACCCTATACGAGCAAGAAAGAAACCATGCAAAAGCACAAGAATATTTGCAAAAAGCAATAGAGATAGATCCCCAAATTCAAAGTTTAAAGTGAAAAATTTAAAATTTCAATTTAAAATTCAAAATTATTATTTAACTTTTAATTTAAAACTGCAACTTTGCACTTTGATGCTTCGACTCCGCTCAGCATCAATCCTGAGCCTGTCGAATGGATTGAACTTTTCACTTTAAACTTATTGTGACAAAACAGGCTCACGTATTTATAAAGGGCGATGTCATTGGGGTAGGATTTCGCGCGTGGACAAAAATCCAAGCAATGCACGTTGGTGTAACCGGATGGGTGCGTAATAGCGGAAACTCTGTTGAAGCGCTTATTCAAGGAGAGGAAGAGGTAGCTAATCAAATGGTGCTTCTTTTAAAAAAAGGTCCCCCCGTATCGAAAGTTGAAAATGTGAAAGTTGTTTGGGAAACCCCGAGTGAAAAACTTACTACGTTTGAGATTGTTTATTAAACTGGTGGCCGCGCCACCCAGAAGAAATACAAAAAGACCCACTCCGCTTAAAGGCTTCGTTGGGGTCACCCGTCGCTAAAAGAATATAAAGATTAGTGGACTTTTAATGGCCGTGCCACCCCATAGTCCCGCTTAGCGGGACGACGGGTGGACTCGAGGAGATTCGAACTCCCAACCCCTTGACTGCCAGCCAAGTGCTCTAACCAGTTGAGCTACGAGCCCAATAGTACAATTAAGAATCCAGAATTAAAAATTGAGAATTATTTAGAATTAAGAATTTTTTTAAATGATCCCACCTTATAATTTCTTATTATTTTTAATTCTTAATGTTTAATTCTAAATTGATAGACTAATATACTCCCGCTTGTAATTATACCGCTCCCTTTGGATGTTTGCAAAGTATCTACTTTTTCCTTTATACTGAAATTATGGACCAGCATCCAATCCCCCGCCAAATCACCACATTTGAATTTAAACTCATCGGGTTTTTAACCCTTCGTCAATTCCTATATCTTTTAATCTCTTTTCCTCTAGCATTTGTGATATTTAAAATCCTCCCTATTCCTATCTTCAATATTATTTTTGCCGTGCTTACTGCAAGCTTAGGATTGGGGCTTGCGTTTGTTCCTATTAATGAGCGGCCGCTGGATGTATGGATCCGCAACTTAGCGAAACGTCTCACTTCCCCAACCCAGTACACATACATAAAACAGCATGCGCCTATCGAATTTTTGCGCAATCTCATCTTTTCCTCCGACCCCCATAGGGTATTAGCCCATGTTGACTCACAAGAAAAGCTCACCACCTACCTTTCAAAAACGTCCAAAAACGCTTCACCTTTCGATGAAAAAAAGAGAGAGATCGCATCGCTCCTGCAAAATCCCGCAAGCCTCTTTGCGCCCAAAACCGTTCAGCCTACCCCTGCCGCCTCTGATACTGCGCTGCCCACTCCCCCACCCGCACCTATCGCATTTACATCGTTGTCCTCTGAAAAAAAACCATTTTTTACCGGAATTGTTAAAAATCACAAATTAATTCCGCTTCCGGGAATCCTTATCTACGTCCGCAATGAAAAGAGTGAGGTAGTGCGTCTTCTTAAAACCAACCCGCATGGGATTTTTGCCACATTCAACCCGTTGCCCCCGGGGATATATGAATTTGAAGTTAAGGATTTAAAAGACGCGTATTTTTTTGATACAATGAAAATACCGATTGGGGAAACCAATCCAAAACCATTAGAGTTTTATTCTAAGGAATTATTGTAATGAACATACAAAAACCAACCTCACCAGTGAAAGCGTCCACGCAGGTTTTCGTCGAGATAGAAGACGTAAAAGATGACGTGGTTCTATTGAAGGATTTTTCCGCTGCTTTGGTTATTGAAGTTGGAGCGGTAAACTTCTGGTTATTATCCCAAGAGGAACAGACATCTACCATCTATGCGTATGCGGGGTTTCTGAATTCTCTATCATTTCCGACCCAGATCCTAATTTTATCGAAAAAAATGGATATATCTTCTTATCTTGAGTATTTGGAAGAAAGAATTAAGAAGCAGGGTGCGGAACTCATGAAAAATCGCCTGAGAAGTTATCAGGAATTTATCAAAACCATCGTTAAAAAAAACTCCGTACTTGAAAAACGTTTCTTTTTCGTGATCCCTTTCTCACCCTTAGAGATGGGTGTTTCCGGAGTGAATACCCAAGGATTGAATAAGGAATACGTCATCAGCCGCGCAAAGACTTCATTGTACCCCAAACGAGATCACCTTATGCGCTTACTCTCAAAAATCGGTCTACGCGCCACAATCCTGCAAAAACAAGAGTTGGTTGAGCTGTTTTATAATTTATACAACCCGTCCCAAACAGGCCGCAGGTTAGCCCCAATTGATAGCTATACGGATGTGATACTGACGAGCGGATAAAATAACTTGAAATTCAAATGACAAAATTCAAATTACAAATCAAATTTAAATGTCAAATTACAAATATTTAAACGTTTTGAGTTTTGATATTTGATTTTTGCTCGCCTCGCTTAAGCTTTGGCGAAGCGGGAGGTTGATTTGTTATTTGACTTTTGAGTTTTGAATTTGATTTGTGGATTTGTTATTTGTGATTTGAATTTTTATGTTTAATATTTTTGGCAAGAAAAACCAGCCAACTGCACAGTCCCCTTCGGTAAAATCCGGGGAGAACCTCGCTGATTTTTTGGCAAAGGGAGCGGTTTCCGTGAAAGATATGGTCGCTCCCTCATTCATCGAGGTTGATTTTAACCATTTGAAAATCGATGAAAAATACTACCGCACGTACTTTGTGGTCGGATACCCTCGGTATGTTTCTGCCAACTGGCTGTATTCTCTAATCACTTTTGACCATCCTTTGTATATTTCCATGTATATTTATCCAACTGAGGCAAAGGTCGTATTGGAAGATTTGCGTAGAAAAATTGCGGAAATGGAAGCAACGATAGAAAACGATATTAAAGCGGGACGAGTCGTTGACCCTACGGTCCAGGTTGCTCTGGATGATGCGCTCGCCCTGCAAGCAGAGCTGGCAAAAGGAGCAGAACGTTTTTTCCAGTTCGGTTTATACATTACGGTTCCCGCAGACACCCTTGAGGAACTCACCCAGGTCTCAAAACAGGTTGACTCTACCCTTTCTTCCCTTCTTATTATCGCAAAACCAGCAACCCTTGAGATGGAAGAAGGTTTTAAGTCAACGCTTCCTATGTTTTACGACAAACTTGCTGTGTGGCGAAATATGGATACAACCTCCCTCGCGATGACATTTCCCTTTTCAACAGCTTCCTTGACGCGCAATGAAGGCATCCTCTATGGGATTAACCAACATGATGGGAGTCTCATTGTGTTTGATCGGTTTACGCTGGAGAATGCGAACTCGGTCATCTTAGGAAAATCCGGAGGGGGAAAAAGTTTCTTTGTGAAGCTGGAAGCGTTGAGACTTCTTATGATGGGAGTGGATGTCCTTATCGTGGATCCGGAAAACGAATACAAGAAGCTGTGTGAATCTGTAGGTGGGGAATTTGTTATATTTTCCACCACCTCTCAATATAGGATAAACCCTTTTGATTTGGCAACGATGAATCCCGAACCAGACGAGCTCTCAAATAAAATACTAGATCTACATTCCTTAATGAAGGTGATTATGGGCGACCTCACCCCTTCTCAAGACGCGTTGTTGGATCGAGCGCTCGTCCTCACTTATAGAGAAAAAGGGATCACTCAGGAACCAGAAACGTTTAAAAATGAGCCTCCCTTACTTGAGGATTTGTATAAGGTGCTCATTGGGATGGAAACCCCTGAGGCAAGGGAGTTGGGCGATCGGTTGGAAAAATTTGTGAAAGGATCTGCTGCTGGAGTATTTAACCAAAAATCTAACTTTGATATTAAAAATCCCTTTACGGTTTTTGGAATACGGGATTTGGAAGAAAATCTGCGTCCTGTAGCTATGTATATTGTCTTGGATTATATTTGGAACCGGATACGGAAGGACAAAAAGAAACGGGTACTGATTGTTGATGAGGCGTGGTATCTTATTAAACACAAGGATTCAGGAGCATACCTCTATAGCTTTGCCAAACGGGCTCGTAAATACCAATTGGGGTTGACCACAATCACCCAGGATGTGGAGGATTTCTTAGCAACCGATGAGGGAAAGGCCATCATTACAAACTCAAGTCTACAAATCATCCTTAAACAATCCACTGCGGCAGTTGAGGAAATAACAAAAACATTCTATCTTACAGGTGGAGAAAAACACTTCCTTCTTTCTGCTGGGGTCGGAGAAGGATTATTTTTCGCCGGACACTCCCACGTAGGATTTCGAGTGATCTCATCGGAGGAAGAAAAGGGATTAATTGAGTAATCACAAATGACAAATCAAATTCAAATGACAAATTACAAATTATTTAAACGTTTTGACCCCGCTTAAGCGGGGTTTTGAGTTTTGATATTTGATTTTTGAGCTTGATTTGTTGTTTGACTTTTGAATTTTGAATTTGATTTGTGGATTTGTTATTTGAGCTTTGAGTTTTTATCTATAGGTGACTGGTTTCTCCTTTTGAGGAAGCACTAAGCTCATTCGTCTCTCTTTTACACTTACCCGTTCGACAAATGCATCAATTTTTTGTCCGATTTTCAAATCTTCCCTACCGGAAAGTTTGCTGATATGGATTAACCCCTCAACCCCAGGCTCCAAACGCACAAAATACCCATAACGCTCTTTGCGAATAATCTCCCCTTTTATCTCTTTGTCTTTTGGGTATTTTTCCTCTATCCCCTCCCATGGGTCTTTTTGGAGACGTTTTAATGAGAGGTTTAATTTTAAATCTATGGGGTTCTTTTCAACCACCACAACGTTCACCGTCTCCTCTTGTTTTATGTAGCTTGAGGCATCGCTCACTTTTTCCCATGAGATCTCTGAAATATGGATGAGCCCTTCAACCCCATCCACCTCACAAAAGGCTCCAAAATCAGATACCCCTAATACTTTTGCTTCATATTGTTTGCCCACGATGATTTTGTTGAATCGATCTGTCAGCTCTTTTTGGGATATGTGAAGAGCGGCGGCTTTTTGAGATACGACTAATCTATTTTTTTCCTTGTCCACCTCTAGAATTTTTACCTTAATTTTTTGATTGCTGAGTTTTTCCGGATTATTCAGATATTCTTGAGTAAGTTGGATTTTTGGAATCACCCCCCGAATTCCCATAAAGTCAATAAACACTCCACCCTTCCCATACTCTCCGCAGATTACCTCAATCTCCTCCTCTTTTTGTTTTTTTTCATTCAAAATATCCCATTTCCCTTTTTCGAAGAAATTCCTTAATGAAACCACAGGAAATCCATTTTTGGATTCTTCAGTTATGATGCGGGCTTTTATCACGGCGCCTTTTTTCAAGTAGGGGAGGTAGGTGGATATCTCTTTCACCTCGCGCTCACCCAAGACCGCGTATGCTTTAGCGCCAATATCGAATACTACCCCTTTACGGGAGAGTGAGATGATTTTTGCTTCAATTTCATTCCCTTTTTTTATGGAAGCAATGGATTGTTTTTTAAGAAGCGCCTCCATTGGGTTGATTGGTTGTGTGTTGGGTGTGGTTTTTTTAGACATTTCGAGAAAAATCCTCCTTATCGCGTATCCGAGAATTTATATCATAGCAGAACGTGGGTAAAAAAACAACTCATTGCATCATGGGTAAAAAAAAGATAAATCATTATTGAAATTGTAAAACCTATATGATATATTATAGGGCGTTATGGATAATTTCTTACTTCCTTCCCTCATTGAGAGGTTTGTAAACTATTTAAAATCACAAGGGCGTTCTATGTTTACCATAGTTGCTTATAAGAAAGATTTGGAACAATTCGCAGGCTACCTCACAAGTAAGGAGATAAACGATGTGCGTGAAGTGAAGAAAGAACATATTGATGGATTCATCTCTAGTTTAATCACGAACAACTACACAAAAAAGTCCGCTTCAAGGAAATTGAATTCGGTCCGCACGTTCTTTCGGTATTTAAAAAATGATGGTGTGCTGGAACAAAATCCCTCCCTAGACGTATCCCATCCGAAATACACCCAATCCGCACCGAGAATTTTTAGTAAATTAGAATATCGAGCTCTTAGGGATTTTGCAAAAGAGGACTCCCGTACATACGCGTTGATTGAAATCCTCCTACAAACTGGGGTTAAAATCGGCGAACTTGCAGATATTAAAACCCAAGATATAAAAAAAGAGAGCCTCCATATTGGAGCGTATGGGAAAAATCCCGAGCGGGAGGTCCCACTCAATAAAGCAGTAAAAAAAGCTATTGATGATTATTTAAAAACAAGGGGAGAATCTGAAAATGCCCACCTTTTTGTCACGCGTACGGGGAAACCTCTTCTTATTCGGAATATTCGTCAGATAATTTCCCGATGTTTCCGTGAGGTGGGGATTGAGGATGCAACAGTAAATGATCTTCGTAATACTTTTATTGCGCATCAGCTTATGAATGGGGTCTCTATAGAATATATTGCAAGAATTGTCGGTCACAAACGTCTGTCTTCGACCGAACGCTTCCTCAACCTAGTAAAAGAAGAGGTTGAGCAAAAAGAAAAGCTCGGAGAGCTTTAAAAAATCCTCTTGATTTTAAACGTGGAAATGTTTATTATTTGTGGATAAGTTATCCACATTATCTATTTAGGTTATCACCATGGCCTTCTGGGAAGATTTTCTACAGTTCCTCAACGCAAGTACCCAAAAAGCCCCCATTCTCCTTTCAGTTTTAAAACAAGCGAAACCAATAACTATTGAGGATGGACAGATTATTGTGGGATGCGAGAATCAGGGTGTTCGGTTTTTCCTTGAAAAACGAAAGGGAGAAATAGAAAAAAAATTAAGACTTTTCGCCAAGAAGGATATTCTACTCTCATTTACCCTATCTGAGATTAAAAAAAAGAAGTCCGTATCCCCACCCCTTCTTTCTTTCCAACCATCCATTCAAGATGTATTTACAAAAAGCGGACTTCATGTAAAGTATAGTTTTGATAATTTTGCCGTTTCATCTTCAAACCAAGTGGCACACGCGGCCGCATCTGCGGTTTCGAATAATTTAGCAACCGCATATAACCCGCTCTTTTTATATGGTGGAGTTGGGGTGGGAAAAACACACCTCGCGCAATCTGTTGGAAAAAAAATCCTTGAGAAGGATGGTTCCAAAAAGGTATTTTTTTGTCCTGGGGATCAGTTTACTAATGAGCTTATTGACTCAATCCGGGAACGGACAACAGCGCGGTTTCGCGCGAAGTATAGAAAATTAAGCCTACTTATCGTGGATGACATTCAGTTTATTGCGGGAAAACAACTCATTCAAGAGGAGTTTTTCCACACATTCAACTCTATTGTGTCTGTGGGTGGACAAATCATCCTTACTTCAGATCGCCCGCCTGGGGAAATTAAAAACCTTGAGGATAGGCTTCGATCCCGCTTTTCTGGAGGACTTATTGTGGATATACAATCCCCAGATTTCGAGCTTCGGACCGCAATCCTCCTTATTAAAGCAAAAGAAAAAAATATTGAAATAGAGATGGAGGCAGCAAAGGCAATAGCCGAACAAATTAACGACACAAGGGCTTTAGAAGGCGCGCTTCTTTCTATTTACGCCAAAATACTCGGGATAAAGGAACGGATTGATTTGGATTCAGTTGAGGCTTTCTTCTCTGAGAAAACCGAGCGGGTAGTCAAAAAAATTTCTCCTACCGACGTCCTTAAATTGGTTTGCTCTTACTACAACGTAAAACAATCTCACCTCAAGGGACCCAATAGGACGGAGAATTTGGTTATACCACGCCAATTAACTATGTTTATCCTCCGTAATACTTTAAGGTTAAAATTGGAAGAAATTGCGAGGGTATTAAAAAGAAAAGACCACACAACGGTCATTTATGCGGTTAATAAGATAGGGAGACTCCTCGTGAAAGATCCTATTTTCAAACAAGATGTTGATAGGATAACACAATCCCTATCCTCATCCACATAGGTTTCACATGTTGTTCGCGGGGTTTTTTTGTTTTTTGGTTTGTGTTGAAAATCTGAAAGTCATTTTATACACTTATACACAACCACTAATACTACTATTATGAATAACGCAATATCTATAGATAAAGACTATTTACTCGAAAAAATCTCTCTCTCTTCCCACTTTACTTCCTCGAGACTATCATCAGTCACCGCACTCCAGGGAGTCCTCATGAAGGGAGGGACAGGAGAAATACATCTATATGCGACAAACCTAAACTCTTTTTATCACACACTTATAAAAATAGAGGTTAAGGCCCCATTCCAAGTAATCCTGGAGCCAAAAAAAATCATGGAGTTTTTATCCCTCTTACCCCCAGGAAAAGTAACAGTGGAAATAAAAGAAAAACAAGTGGTAATCATCCAGCAAAAAACCCGAGGGACTTTTCCTATAATCTCCTCAGAGGAATTTCCCCTCCCCCCAAAATTAGATGAAAAAGAGAAGAAAATAAAAACCGCAAATTTCACTAAAGGGCTCCCTTTAGTATTATTCGCTGCTTCCACCGATGAAACAAGACTGGTTTTGAGCGGGGTCAATTTCCTCACACAAGATGATGAGATGGTGATGGTCGCAACAGATGGATTTAGATTATCCTTACAAAGATACAAAGGGGATAATAATATCGGGTCAATGATTATCCCATCGAGTTTTCTATCAGAAATATTGAAATTTATAAAAGGGGAAGAGGTTTTTTTCGGACATTCCGCCTCAGAAAAAACCATCTTATTCCGCGTGGGCGACGATGAGTTTTTTTCTCGGTTAATTGAAGGAGACTATCCCCCATTTGAAAAAGTGATCCCAGTTGAAAGGAAGACGATAGTGATTGCGGATAGGGAGGAGTTACTCAGGAAGGTAAAATTAATTTCAGTCTTTGCTAGAGACCTTTCCCACATTGTTGTGATTGAGGTTACAAAAGAAGGACTTAGGCTCCAACCAAAAACTGAGACCGACGATGGGAACATTGCTCAACAAGAAGCGGAAGTCTCAGGAGAGGATCAGCGGGTTGCATTTAATTATAAATTTGTGTTAGACATCCTTAATCATATAAGTTCAAAAAAAATAAAAATAGAACT
>PEZG01000072.1 GCA_002774185.1 Candidatus Roizmanbacteria bacterium CG09_land_8_20_14_0_10_41_9
TTTTAATCGATGTTTTGTGTTTCTCATATAGTTATGGAAGGGATTTAAAGATCCTAACGAATGCCTTCCGGGCGCGGAAAATAAGACTTTCTGTCGCTTTAAAACCAAGCGACAATTTTCGTGCAATGGTTCTAACCCTATCTCCCTCCATATATTTAAGTCTTAATACGACGTGGTAATCATTTGGAAGTTCGTCAAGAACCTTCTTTATTTTATGCTGCAGTTCGGTTTTCTCAATCTCATCATCTATAAGGATCGTTTTTAGCCCCTCAACGACATAGGTGGGTAGCGCGGAAAAAAGAATTTTTTTGATTTTTTTCTTTCGTATCGTATCAATTACTTTGTTTTTCGCTATAGAAAAGAGGAATGTTTTCAGGGAACACTGAAAGCGGAAATCCCGCAGGGTTTCTATAAAATCAAGGAATGCATCCTGAACAATTTCCTCGGAGACATGGGGATCTTTTAGTTGTCGGTTGACAAAATAAAACAAAGGTTTCTCGTATTTTTTGTACAGAGAGTAAAGAGCTTTTTCGTCCCTCTGGATAATTTGTCTCACCTGCATCTGTTCATCGGGCTGTATGTTCATGCCTATAGAGGTATCTTAAATAACTTTGCTCCTAACAAAATAAAGATGGCATTGTCAAATACGATCATATCACGGGCTGATTTGAAAATTGAGGAATTGATTTGTCTTTCATATGTTCCATTTTTTTCCAGAATATACACAGCACTGTTCTCCCTATCCAAAGCGAATACTTTTTCTACGTCTTTGCTCGTGAATATCTTTACTATGGATATATTTTCATTCGGGAATGAAGTTTTAAACCCATCTTGGAGTCCGCCTGTGTATTTGAGGATGTAATTTTTGAAACCGATGTAAATGGACGAGTCTATTGAGAAAGAATTCGCTCCGTCAAGGTTTACCGCCTGACCGGTTTTAAAATAAGAAGTTTTTGCAGAGTATCCGCTCTCAGAAGGAATATACTTATAGATCTCGTCCTTACCCGAATTGAGCGCATAGATGTTTCCGTTATAGGTTGCGACGTTGTTTATATCTCCCCACTCCTTATCCTTCTCAATGATTTTTTTTACGCTACCCTCCTGAGTAACTTTGAAAAAACCGGTATTCTTCCCAAATAGGATAGGTTTACCCTTATCCAAAACAACATATGCGGCAGATTGAATCCCTGAGGCCCGATAGATATCCAACGATTTCTTCGGTAACGAAAGAATATATACGGTTGCGTTTTTTGTATCCAGAAATGCAGTGGTGTCCTCGTCTAAAAATACATTGACGGCATCCGCATTTTTGTTATCCACGGCAAGATCATAGAATTCCTCAGCTACCTTTTCTTCTTTTTTCATAATATTGTTCTCTTTTTGCTTGATGTAATCTTCAAGATTTTGTATTTGGCTATTCTTTGACGAAGGTACTTGCTTTTTCAATGTTTCCACCTCACGTTTTGACTCTGAGATAAGGACTAAGGCTCGGGGTAGGTTAAGGAATGCCACCTCCTCTGCTTGGGCTAGTTTTTGTTCGATAAGCACTTTGGTACTCTCTATTTTTTTTGCCGTTTGACTTTCAATCCTCCTGCTGTTTCCCATAACTACACTCCAAACAAGGATGAGAAAGATTATAACTAGGATCACAAAGGTAAATGTTCTTTTTCTATCCGACCTCACTGAAAACAACCGTAGCGTTCGGTACATCTCTTCAAGGGAAGACCGGCGATTCCCTGGTAGAATCTTTTCTTCAAGCCTGTGCTCGAATTTAAGAAAAAGTGCGACCACCCCGGTATCTTCCGAGGATTTCAACTCTAGGGCGAGCTCGTCGACGACCTCTTCCGGGTGTTTGTGAAAAAGTATTTTTTTTAGATCTTGTTCGGGCTCTGCAAATTTGCTAGAAAACACGGACGAGGTGAATATATAGAAATCATTCTCTTCCACAAAACCGGAGGCAAAATTCTCTCCCGAAATGATTCTCGCGAATTGTTTTCCCCTTAAAAGAAATATTTCTCCATTCCCGATCGTTTTCAGGTAGAAAACCTCCCCCTTTAAAAACCCTGCTGCCAACGATATGTCTGTTGGGAGATTGTGCTCTTTTAGTTTTGTTGAAAAAAAAGAATCAAAATCATGTCCATTCGATATATTAGCGATAAAAAAGGAGTCTTTTATTTTCTTTAATATTTCCCGCCCCTGTATGGGACTCAGCCCGTTCTCGGATTCTAAAACACAATAAAAATTGGATTCCGCCACAAAGCCTGCGAAACCAGTTTCTCTTTGTTCTCCCAAGTAGATTGCCAACTTCGATTCTTTCATACTCTACACAATGAAAATGGCATACAGCACTAATGCCACTGTAAAGATTACCTGAATCAACGATATAAAGGAGATGATCGTATTCTTTTTTACTTCCAGGGTCGCATTGAGAACCTGAGTCTGCTTCATCACAACGAACGAATAAAAAAAATACAACAAAGAAAATACGATGCTGAAGGACTTCACAAAAAAATGAATAACTAAGGATGAATTATTGAAAAAGTCTCCCAATGTATCTATATCCATATTAAGGGACCATGTCATTGATAATTTTTACGATCTGAGAAGGCGCGGGTGTTTTTAAAAATTCGATGTTCGCCTCCTGTCCGGCGGTCTGAATAAAAACATCTCCATAATTAAATACGGAGCTAACATATCCTGTGCTTTTTGACGTTATGTCTTCCACCTTATTGAGTTTTGCCTCGGTAATCTCCTTATAGAGGATTCCCGTGAAGTCGATATCAATAATGCGCTCTGTGGTAATAAGTCCCACATGAAAAAACCATGTCAAGAAATTGAACCAAATATAGCTAAAAATGAGCGCGAACCCCAGTAAATTCAAAAAAATCATAACGGTTAACGGGATACCGGAAGGAACGAATAGATCGAAAACCACCAGGACCAGCGAGAAAAAGAAGGCATTTATCAACCAATATATCTGGGTGATCGGATGAGCCCTTAAAAGCAAGATTATTTCTTCGCCGCTCCCTTGGGTTTCAAACCGGACCTTCGGCATCGTTACGAACGAGTGGAAGAAGGACGATGAAGGCTTGTAGGTATTCATAGACTAATTATATCAAGTATCCGCCTTGATATTTCCCAACTACTTAATTATAATATACCTGCCTTGGTTACCGGAGCGACTTGGCACCACCCTTTCCCATCCCGAACAAGGAAGTGAAACGAGTCAGCGCCGATGATACTCACTCCAAAGCGGAGCTGGGGAAAGTAGGTCGTAGCCAGGGTATTTTTTTGCTTATTGGAAGGGTATTTTGGGAACAGTAAAAAAAGACGGGTCAACCTTTCTTTTCACACAGGAGCGCATTATATCCTGCATTTGACTCTCCGAAGAAGCTATCGACAGTAGGGAATTGGTTGGAATAAAATCAGATAGGTTGGTAAAGTCTACCAAACCTAAAGATAGAGCCTGATCCGCCATTAACAGGTAAGAGGAAATCCCACAGGTTTTTTCACCCGTTGCTTTCCCTTTATTCCAATGGTAGTAACAGTCGCCGGAAACAAGATGATACTCTTCTTTTTCCCGATCCTGTAATTGGACAAAAATCTGCCTATTATTTATGTATGCACTCATTGTTGCGGAGTTACTCGTGTAGCTACAAAAAAAAGGGCCTGTCAAATTGAGTTGGTTTTTACTTTCGGATGACTCCTTCTTGAACTCTGTTACCTGACTTATATCTGGTTGACTCTGTTTTGGGCTTTTTATCCCATACTTAAAAAAAAGCGTTCCTAGAATGATCGCTATGGGAATAATTATGACTAACCTTGAAATAAATTCCACGGTTCCGTAGGTTTCGTTAACGCGCATTTGAAGAATTTAACATAGTATTAATATATTGTAAAGCTTTTTGTTGTTCTTTTTGAAAAATTCTAACAATCCTCCGTCTTAGCGTGGGAGGTAAGGAATAGGAACTGTAAATACCAAAGTATTTCTTGATGAGCTTGTCTTTTTTTCGCTCAGCTTCGGGGAGATACAGGAGTCTAAATTTTTCTATGAGCTCGCCCTTAGCTCCATTCTTATATGCGAGATAAAATGCCAACAGTTGTTCATCTCGCCCCAAACCGCTCCCCCCATACATGCTTTTTCCTTCTCCCTTGTTAAAAAGAGGGTATAAATCTGCTTTTTTTAAAGAAAGCATGTCTGTAGTAGTTAAACCGGTTTTATGCGGTGATATCCCTAGCGCCTTAAAAAAAATATACAACCGTGCACATTTTTCACATTCTCCACACCACCTCTTTTTTTTCGACGCTTTTATTTCGTCGTCCGAAAAGCACGACATCTGGAATGCTGCAATTTCAGGATACCGATGATGCAGGATATACGTGATAAAAATCTCATGGATCGGTTCTACCAAACTTCCGATATGGGTATTGATGAAAAATAATTTTGGAATATCCTGCAAGAATTGCATGGATGAAACACTTTGTTCAAATACGGGGTTAATACGATACCCTTCCTTATCTAGCAGATGGAAATTGCAGCTGTTCTCGTTCCCGAAGAATAAATATTTAGCATGATAAGAAAAATAGTACGGCAGTAAAAAAAACGCGTATTGGGAGAGAATGATATCCCATCCCCAATAAAACCCACTCGCCTCCCTTAACTTGCCGATCGGCAACGGGAAAAACGCTACCTTTTTTTTAAACGCAAGATAAAACTTTTCCGTTAATTTTTTTTTGTGGCTATTCTCGACAATGGATTGCGGCTCTTTCATAAAAATCAATTCCGTTTTCACATCCAGCTCTTCAAGTAAACCAAATGTCAACAAACTTTCTTTCCCAAAAGAAAAGAGGATAATCGCTTTTTCTTTCAGCACCCGTTTTATTTTCTTTCCGGAATAGGCATGGTTTAATCCCTTGTACTGCGTTAGAAAATTCACATTGTAAAACTTCTTTATAAGTTCCGAAGTTAACACGTTAGTATATTCAAAAATATTTGTCGGCATGGAGTAAAGAAGGATTTTAAAAAAAACTGGCTCTATCGGAGGATGAGAAAAATGATAGGCAACGTTTCCGTCCGTAATGAAGGGAAGGTGCCAAGTGGAAGCGTAGGTAATTCCATCCGCAAACATTCTGTGAAGAGATTTGGGTAGCTTTTCCCAAATAGAAGTTGGGTAGACGATCTTGTACTTTTTTTGTTTTATTTTTACCTCTACTCCGTTTTTAAGAATTTTTCTAAAAACGTGCAGCGTCTTGGGCATTGTATCATTATATAATAACATAGGAATGACATTTATTTTTAAAAACAGACAGGATGCAGGTATCCAACTCTCCCAAAAACTTGTTTCGTATAAAAACAGTCAGGTTATTGTCTTAGCTCTCCCTCGGGGCGGAGTTGTTGTTGGATATGAAATTGCGAAAATGCTGCGTGTATCAATCTATCCGATTATCGTACGGAAAATTGGAATGCCGAGTAACCCGGAATTTGCGATAGGCGGCGTAGGGGAAGACGGTACGGTTTACTTGGACGAAAACACGATTAACACGTACGGAGTCGCAAAAAATCAAATAGAAAAAATTATTCAAAAAGAGCGCACAGAAATTCAAAGACGAGTATGGTTATATAGAAAAAATACTCCCCTTCCTCCACTACGTGATAAAACGGTTCTTTTAATTGATGATGGATCTGCTACGGGTATTTCCATGCGAACCGCTCTTGAGGTCGTTATAAACCAAAAACCGGAAGGAGTGATCTGTGTATCTCCGGTCTGTTCCAGCGACAGCATACGTCTCTTAAAACCGTTAGCAAAGGAAATCATATGTCTTCTCACCCTGTATGACTTGCGCAGTATCAGCTCATATTATTTTGATTTTTCCCAAACCACGGACGAAGAAGTGGTATCCCTTCTCCATAAAAAAACACTATCCGTTCCGACGAGATAATTCTTTTGAAAATATCAAGCTTGGCAGATAGTGTTCTTTTTTTAATAGGATTGTCTGTTCTCTCTTCGAAAACCACCACCCCTATCTCCTCTCTCTTCTCGTGGTCTTGCAACATTAACAATAATATTGCGTCCATCTACTGCTTTCTCATGCATTTCGGCAACTGCTTTTTCAGCAGAAGCTTCATCAGCAAACGTAACAAATCCAAATCCTTTTGATCGACCAGACATTCTGTCGGTGATAACGACAGCTTCCACAACCTCCCCGTATGCAGCAAACAATTCTTTTAACGAATCATTGCTCATTGACCAAGGAAGATTGCCTACGTATAATTTCTTCTTATCCATTTATGAATTCACCCCCTCTCTGTAGTAATTGAATGTTTCTCATCTCAACAATCGATGAAGTTCATAGTAACTGAATTATTAATCTAACGCAGTTCGAAATCATCTTTTGTATTTAACTAACTATATTATACCATACCATATCATAAAACAACACTATCTTTCTTTTGACCCTCCAGCGACTTATCAAGGACATAGATATCGCTCTTATACTCGTCTACCCCCACAAGCTCCGCTTCCCCCTGCAAAATAGCCTCAAAAGGACGGCATGCTCGACAGCCCCCATGAGGGCATTTGAGCACGTTTAGTTTTCGCGCAACCTTAATTTTTTTAGCTATCTCAAGGATATGCGCATGGGCTTTTTCGAGGTTTGGGAGAGGTCTTTCCGTAAGAGTGTCACTCCGCTCCAGATACCAGTAGCTCATCCCGTCAACCGGACGTTTTTGACAGTTGTGTACCAGTAAATGGTAAATAGGGAGTTGTAAGGATTCCGGACTTTCCTCGTTTCTACTCGTTTTGAAGTCAACGATCCGTACGCTGTCCGTCTCGGATAGATATTCCAACCAATCAATTTTCCCACACAGGATGATGTTGTCTTCCGGAGACAGCCAAAAAAAGGGAAGGTCCATTTTTATTTTGATTGCCTGTTTTCCAACAGGTCCCGGGTTTTCCATGACCCGGCGCAGCATTGCTTCTGCCCTGGATCTATAGGAAATCTCTGACTCATCCGAAATAAACCCTCCTTTTTTCCCCTTTACTTTCTCCCATACCTTATGCAATCTCTCAATGAGGGAAACTTTAAAACGCTGGTCCACAGGAAGAACGGATAAAGATTCTATCACTTCGTGCACTGCCTGACCAAGAGCTAAAGGCGGACTCATGAGTTTTATTTTGTGACCGGTTTTCGGAGTACGATAGATATGTTTTAAATAGTATGCGCGGGGGCAGGAAATGAAATCCCCTATGGATGTATGAGATACCCAAACCGCAGTATATTTATCTTGAGCCATACTTGGAATGATTTAATTATATCGCATCCTTTTTCATGTAGAAGCTTTTTTCTTCGATTGTAAATTTTTCAATTGCATATCGAAGCATGGTTCGGGGCATCTCGCGATAATGTTTGTTTAGAAAATTAACTTCGACTTTTTTATTCCGCTTCCCGATCTCCCGGAGCATCCAGCCGACTGCTTTATGAATAAGGTCATGGGGATCATTCAGAAGGATTTCAGAAATAGATAATACATCTTTGAAATGGTCGTTTTTTATATACGCAAACGTCGACATAATCGCGATCCTCCGCTCCCAAAGATTTTTTGACTTTGCCAGTTTATATAAAACTGAGGTGTCTTTCTTGAATTGAAATAAATAATCGCCAACAATATATCCCGCTGATAAATCTACTAAATCCCAGTTATTGATGTTCTTCGTATTCTTCAGATAAAAATCCACGATTTCTTTTTTTTCTAACTCGTCTGCCTTTTTGTATTTAAAGATGAGGATCAAGAGTGAAACCAATCTGTGTTCATGGATTTTGCTGGAGAGTAAATCTTGCACGTCTTTTAAATTTAGATCAAGATATTTTTTAGCGATACTCCTCTGTAGCGGGACTGTAATGCCTAAAAAAACATCTCCCTCCCCATATTCCCCTTTTCCCGTCTTAAAAAACCGTAGAAACATTTTTGCCTTTGAGGGATTTTTTAACCGGAGTAATTCTCGCTTGATTTTTTTCAGCATATAAATTTAGATTTTCGGAGATGATCTGCGTTTCCTTATTTTCCTTAACGAATACATTATCCGTTTATGGAGGTCAATGTTTTTGATCCGCGCGAAACGCATGATTGCGAGGATGATGTCGCCCAACTCCTGTTCGTATGTCTCATCCTTTTGAGAAGCGATGTTGGTTGGTTTTCTTCCGTGTTTAGCCAAGTAGGCGCGCGCCATCTCGCCAATTTCCTCAACAAGCGAGAGAATGAGAAAAGAACCAAATTCTTTTGAACCTTTCAACTCCTCATCAATTTCATCCAAGTAGGAAAAGTAACGACCGAACGGAGAAAATCTTCTTTTTTTTACAGGAAATTTCTGCCGCTCTTTATTGTTATTCATAAGAGTAGTATATATTAAACTCCTGGGCATACAAAACGATCTGTGTCAACCGGATTTAAGTTATGTTTTCCGCATACGCAAGGATTCTGTTTACATTTCCAGCACCCTGCTCCAAAACGATCAATGGTCACCTTTTCAAGATCTATATTGAGAAGATTCGCCATTGCGATAGTCCACGCCAGACAATCCGCTAATTCTAGCGCATACGTGCGTTCAATCTCATCCATAGAATCGTTATCACGAACATTATATTCAAAACTTAACAATTCTGTTATTTCTTTTGAAAGCCGGTTCAACGTATTTTCTGTCCCGCGTTCTTCATTTTTCTCACCATATAATAATTTCAGATGTGTCTGCCAATGTTTCAAACTCCATGTTCTTTGTTCACTTTGAGGATTCCATTCAGCAAGGGTTGGTTCTGGACGTCTCTCTCCACAACTACAGGGGAACTTCCCGCAGTATGTACATCCCTGCGGAGAATATTTCTCCATCATTGCGTTAGCGACCGATATATTATTAATCCCGTGAGCTATGCAAAATATTCTAGATACTAAACGAGAT
>PEZG01000068.1 GCA_002774185.1 Candidatus Roizmanbacteria bacterium CG09_land_8_20_14_0_10_41_9
AATTTTTAAGGACACCCAAAAAAATATTATCTACTTCAGAAAAGCTTCTGTTGCAGATCGAACATATTCCAAAGATGAGGCCCCAACAATTCATCTATTGTCTAAAGGAGACACCATCGATATGAAGCTAATGGGACAGTATACATTTAAAGAGGCATTCGACACCTTCTCCCATGTTGTTGCCATGAAACCCAAATTTTTCCTTGCATACGCAGTTCTCTTGATCGTGTCGACGGGAATTACAATTTTTCTGCTCAGGGGATCTCAATTCACCTCATAGATTGCTGCGGAACTATTTTTGAATAGTCTCCGTATTTTTCTATTCTTGCAAGATAATAACTTCACCATGCTGGGATGTTTTACGGTTTCATAAATATAATCGACTTCATCCAACATTGAGCAATCCTGACGTTTCAATTTCTCCAAACGGCTTTTATAATCTATTCCCGTCAACCGCAACTGGAGAATATTGGCCAAATAGGTCGGGTGACCGGAAAACGCAGAAACGTAGGAAGTATCCTCGTACGCATAAAGAGGATTGGGACCGGGAAATTGTTTTATGGAGAGATCATACAAAGGAGCAACAACAACTCCGGCTGGCTGCTTTTTTAAAAACGCCAATGCCTCAATTTCATCTTTTGGAAGATATGCGGAACCGGGAAATGAACCATAATGCTTCATAACGTCCACGCTGTTTGGCACGGATAGAATAACCATAAGAGAAATTAAAATTATCCTTACCCAGGATTTCTTTTCAAAGATTTTTTGTGCAAGCTGAGCCGTTAATAGAGAGGAAAGGAAAATCGCATAATAAAAAAATTGGATTACGTTCCACCATTCGGCTTTTTGAACTAAAGTAGCAGTCAGGACGATGGAAAGAATGATTACCGCAAGGATGTAACGATTGAATTTGTCAATTGCACCCGTTACGGTTCCGACAATCCCATACAGTAATCCAAAAAAGCTTACACCCAAATAGAAAAATAGAAAAATTGTTAGATTGAAAAGTTCAATCGAAATAAGTCTCGGACCTATTCCCTTTGTTAATAAATAATAACGGGCATCCGTAATCTGTCTCATATAAAAAAGCGAGGGTTCCTCAGTGATCGTATGGATCAGCGCGAAAGGTGAAAATGCGAAGATGGAGCCCGACTTCATGGATGAAAAGGGATCGTAAAACAAGAAAACAGAAAACAGAACAGAGAGTGAGAGAATTGCGGAATACACAATCAGTTCTTTAGGTTTTTTCAGGGATTTTGAAAAAATGAATATGCTGGTTAAAAAAATTCCCAACACTCCTCCGTAAAACTTCAGGCCTATATTGATAAAATTCAGAATTCCCAACCAAACAACGGTTTTTGTGTCCAAGTGGTTTTTTTTGACAATAATAAGAATAAGTAAAAGGATCAAAAGAGACATCGCAAATGGCGGATTGGACATCGTATGAACGGATAGAGTCGCAAGAATCCCGGAAGACCCCCACAGTGTCCCATTGTGGTAAAGATTAAGAATGTAGGAAAATGAGTTTGAAAAATATGCAAAAAACAATACGAAAGCGATAAAGGATGGGGAATTTTTTATCTTGCGGGCCAACGAGATCAGGAGGGAAGTAAAAACGATAAACCAGACAAGAGGAAAAATTTTAAAATACGTTACCAGCGCTGGGATCCCAACTTTTGAGAGGAAAAAAACAAACCAGTCAAACAGAAAATTATAACCAGTCAACAATCTACCTGAATATGTCGGAGCAATAAAGGGAAAAGAGTTAAAAGAGGTATTTGCTATTGCAAGGTGCCATATTGCATCATGCCCGTGAACCCCCCAAAAAAAAATTCCGCATTCCTTATGAAAACAATAATAACTACCGCTGCGAAGGATAATAACCATATAGAGGATGAAAGCAGGGACAATGATCAGAGCCAAAAAGGGATGTTTTCTAAGGTAAGACATCATAAAAATTATATACTTCTGATTGGTGAAATTGTGAAAACATTTTTTGCGATGCAACAAAATCGTTTTCACAATTTGAATATTCTAACATCTTGCTCTTTATAAAGGATCTTGCATCCTTTTGCTGCGCAGTCCTTCTGGAAACAAACTATGTATTTATCTCTATCATTGGGATCAAGACGGATATCATAGGTATCAAGAAGTAGGTACTCTATTCCCCGCCTGTCATCTAGATGAGGAAACACCGAGAGATCTAAAGCCTTATTACCGGTGGGCTGGTTTTGCGCGATAATTCGAGCGAACTCTTTTTGTTTCGAAATTGAATAGGGAGAAGTTTTGAGGGTTGAAAAATAAGAGGATGCGTTTACATAGGAAAAAATCATTAAAAAAAAGGTTGTTAAAAAAAGTGCATATCTGGATTTTAAGGCAAAGGAATTTAAACTTATGGCCGATCCTAAATAAAAATACAGGAAAAAACAGGCAAGGTAGTAATCAAAATCCCGCTTAAAAATGAAGAAAGTAATGAGAAAGAAGATATAGATCAATGAAAGGAGTCGCCCGATGAAGCGTTTGCTTTTAAAAAGAACCACGAGAGGAATCGTATAAGCGATGAATCCCAATAACGCTTTAATGCTCGTGGGAAAAGGAGTGTTCGGGAATAGGTAAAACTCAAATATTTTGGTAAAAATTGGAGTGAATGAAAACATTTCACTTTTACTATTCCTAAGAAATGTTCCAATGACTCCCCCGAATGTCCGGGAAAGTATAAAGGTATGCCTTATGTCAAATGCTAAGAAGGGTGCGAAAGAAAGCAGTATTCCCGCAACCATCCATCTCCTGTTTTTCTGAAGGAACCAAATAATACCCGTATATAAAAAAAGCATTCCATAATGCACCTGAAAAACCAAACCCGATAGGATTCCAAAAAGAAGCGCGGTTTTTTTTGTCTTTCCGATGCGACTCCTGTATCGTAAAAAAACAGAAAATATGATAAACGAAAGCAGGTATCCTAAATTAAGATTCCAAATAAATCGCGAATAGTAGATTGAGAATCCTGAAAAAACAACAAGGATTAAAAAAATCGCTTTTTCTCTATCGATAAGATCTTTTACGCCCAAGAGAAACATTAAACCGACCATAAACAAGATTGGGAAAACCACCGTGATAAACAACGGGTCCTTGCTTATAAGAAAAAAAGGGAGAAGAAAATAATAATAGGAGGGACCAAAATAAAAACTTCCCAACCTAGAATTGAAAGAGGTTGACGGACCGATAAGGGGGATTTTTCTTGTTTCAAGGCTCGTGTTTAACACCAGAAGGTCCCTGCCCTGGTCATTGATGAAGAATGCGGTTTTATCCAGATGCGCGAACCGTGTAACCACTGCTGCAAGCAGGATGACTGCAAAAAGGATAGGGTATATATTCCGCCTGAATTTTTTTATAATATAGTTCATGGCCGAAAAACTTGCAGTCATAACCGTACTCTATGAGAATTATAGCATTCTCAAAGACCTTTTCAGCTCACTTGAAAACCAGACTGATTCTGCTTTCTCCGTTTTTATGTCGGATTTAAGCAAAAATAAAAACCCTATCTCCCTTCCTTCCTTTGCATCCATTCAAGATGGGTTAAATAAAGGATACGCCTATGGTATCAACATGGGGATTAAAAGAGCCCTTGAAGAAGGATATGAGTTTTTCTGTGTTGTGAATAATGACACGGTTTTGTCTCCGGATTTCATTGAGAGTATGAAACTATCCCTGAATAAAAATAGGTCTTCTATTATCGGCGGGAAAATATACTATGCAAAGGGTTATGAATACCACAAGGGAACCTATAAGGATGAAGAATTGGGACATGTCCTCTGGTATGCGGGCGGAAGCGTAGACTGGAATCATGCATTGACTCCGCACCGAGGCGTGGATGAAGTTGATGCTGGTCAATATGACCGATTTGAAAAAACCGGTTTTGTGAATGGGTGCCTGATGGGTTTTGACCGGTCGGTCGTTGAAAAAATCGGCTTATGGGATGAATCATATTTCTTATATTTTGAGGATGCAGACTATTGCGAGAGAGCAAAGCGAAAAGGAATACCGCTTTACTATGATCCAGCAATCGTGATGTATCACAAGAATGCTCAATCAACCGGCGGATCCGGATCGAAAATGCATAGGCATTATCAAAGAAAGGGCAGACTCATGTTTGGTTTGAAGTATGCTCCTTTAAGAACGAAGCTTCATCTCCTTGTCAACTTTATCCGCGACCAAATCACAGGTACTGCCAAGTAGATTACGTTGATTATTAGGAACCAGAAAATAATCGTATCTTCTATTTGAGAACTCCATTCTCCAATGCGAATATATGGATAATAACTCATGAGAAGCCCAATGAAAAAAATATTAAGTTTGGAGATAAGATTCGGGAAAAAAGGAATAAATACCAGTAAAGACAAAGCATACCACGCATGGAATGCCGATGTTATTTTCAGATACACAAGAACTAAACAAGCTAAAGCGAAAATTATTGTATTTATTGATTTATTGTTCTTTGAAAGGAAAACGAAAGGAGCGGTAATATATTTTATTCCTGCTGAAAACAAAAAAATAGCTCTCCCTTTTAAATTCTGGTTTTTCAAAATGAAATAACCTCCGAGAATTGACAGACATACTCCGATAAGATCGTTATGAGAGTTTATAAGTCCCTCGACAATGACTAAAGGGTGAGTGGCAAAAAATATCGCCCATTTTTTATTAAGTTTATTCAGTGCGTATACGGCAAGGAAATAGAAAAGAAAAAACATCAGTTTAAATGAAAAATAATTCAGAATGAATTTACTTCCTGCCAGAAATGATGGGATAAGAGAAATTATCAAGAAAGTGGGACCATAGGGATACGTTCGATGAGTCCAGTGCATGAATCGGGTCCAGGCATCAGCGGGAAAATCCAGCGCGGTAAACAAATAAGGACTTTTATGATAAAAAGTCAGGATCCTTGCGTCAAAAAGATAATTGAAAAAATCATGAGATAGAAATGGGTACGACATAAGAAGTGCTATTGAAACAAGGAGAGCGATTATCATGGGATTGAATTTTTTATATCTATTCGTGAAAAACCAGTTAAATAAAAAAAGAAGAAGAATGAGAACCAGATATAAAATCCACGATAAATCCCGTCGAAACCATCCGATGTAGATCACTTTTTCCCTGAATAATTCCCAGAACGGATGATTGAAAAAGGTAAGATTCAGATCAACTAAGGTAAATGAGTAAAGAAAAAGAGAAATTAACGTCAGAGAGTACAAGACTAAGTAAGCCATGTTTGGTATAATCATACCATGCAAAAAAATCGTATTCTGGGGATATTTTTATTCATCATCGTCTGTATAATTTTTTTGCTTCTTCGCTCAAAACCTTTATATTACCAAACCGTTGCCTACACGTATGATCAGGGCCGAGATTTCCTGAAAGCATCGGAAATCATATTAAATAGAAAACCCACCTTTCTCGGACCCACAACCGGAATCATGGGAGTTTTCCATGGAGCCTGGTGGTATTATGTACTCGTTATTCCCTTTATCGTATTTGGAGGGCTTCCGATAGGTTTTTATTATTTTAATTTATTGATCCATTTTGCTACATTTGTTGCCCTTTTCTTTTTTATAAGGAAATTCTTTGGTCCGGCGTTGGCATTCATCACGTCATTCCTTATCGCAATATCCCCCTATTTTATTTCCACCTCCCTATTTGTCGGAAATAACATCATGGCTATTCCCTGCTTTTTGTTTTTTTTAATTTGTAATTTTTACCTCCTTGAGAAAAAAATAGAGAAAAAATATGCAACCGCACTTTTTTTAACAGGACTATCTCTGGGATTGGTTATGGAATTTGAGTTTCCGTTCGGATTATTTTTGATTCCGTCTTACTTTATCTTGATTTTTATTTTTGATCAGCTTAAAAAAACCGTATTGAAGCTAAAAAACGGATTGTTCTTCTTGTTGGGCCTCCTTATACCATTTGTTCCGCGTATCCTTTTTGAAGTACGGCATGATTTCCTCCAAACGCGCACGCTTCTCTCTTTTTTCTTTAAGCCCCAACTCCACAATCCAAAAGCGTATGTTAACGTATTCAAAGACAGGGTGAATCTGTTCATCGGATACTACAAAAGCATCTTCACGAGCGACATAGTCATGCTCTTATTTACCTTGTCTATTTTAATCGCTGTTTTTCTGATTGTTCGCTATAAAGCAAAAATATATAAATCTTTTTTGTATTTTTTACTACTTCTTGTGGGAATGTTATTTCTTTTTTCCACGCTCTATAAAGATAACTTCTGGAGTAATTACTATGAAGGAATGCCATATGGTTTCGTCATGATAATCTTATCTATCCTTTCTTTTGAGATAAAAAAGCAAAAGAAATTGTCCTCGTATATCCCGAATGCGCTCTTAGGCGTTCTTATGATCGCAAGCATTTTCCCATTCAACGGGATATTAAATAAACCTAGGCAAGAGGGCCTTATGGTACAAACGCAGGTCGTTTCCTACCTCCAGAATCAACTGAAGGGAAACAACTCTTATTGTGTGAAAATCTATACGCCTCCGGCAATTCCCTATACGTATGATTATTTGTTTGTTTATAATAGTCTTTCCAAGAAAATTGCCATTCCGGAAAAAGACTGGACAAACGATCAGTGTTGGACGATTATCGAACAAGATCCTTATAAATTCAGGAGAGAAAAATGGATGGAAGATAATATTCCTCAATCGGCAACTCCTCTTTTGAAACATAAGGTAAAGGATGTAGATATCATTTTATGGAGATGTGTTTCATCAAATCGTCCCTAAGAAAATGCTGTTTACTTGTAAGCTGCCTTTTTTCAACGATAAATGCTCCTATCTGCTTCCTTTCAACTAGACGAGAACGAGTATCTTCGTACCGGATATATGCTCGAATATATTCTTCGGGAATCCCAGGAGTCGGCTCGATAATCAAATACAAATATTTCCCCTGATAAGAACCCAAGGGTGGAAATTCTATCTCTTTCCCAACATCATCTAAAGGATACCCCATCCATGCAGGCAAATATCCATATTTTCTTTTCCCGTACCAATCAAACACGTATGCCCAGGTGGAACTAATAAACAAGGGATTGGTTACAGAATTAAATCCAAACATTTTTTTACCGCTTGAGAGATATGTATAGTCCATCACCTTTTCTTCATCGCTCAAAATTTGTCTATCCTGTACAGAAAAAAGCGTCTCTCCTTTTGGATTGTATTTGAAAATTAAGAATAGATTCACCGATATAATCCAGGTAGTTACTGCAAAAAACAGAACTTTTCCCAGGTTTCCCCGTATCTTTTGAGTCTCTGAAATTAAGACCGAGATCATGATGATCAAAGGATAGATAATTCCGATATTTAAAAAATATGCGTTATTTTTCTCTAAAGGATAAATAAGAACTGGAGAGAAAAACCATATCAATAAAAAAAGGGTTTGTTTTCTGACCTTTGGTCTTTTCACATATATAAAGACTGAAAACAAAACAAGAACAAGAAGTAATAGGGCGGCGGATATACGATTTTCAAACGTCAAGAAAAGAGAAATATTCCTTACCAAACTGTTATAGAATTTCGTTAATTTAAATATCAAAGGTTCTCCGTCTACTGTGGTGGATCGAGTGAAAAAACCCAAAACCGCTTTAAGACCTTGAAATTTAAACTTCAGTTCAGACAATGCAAACGTGGAGCCAAAAAATATCGTCGCAAGATATAAATACCAATAGTTTTTAAAAGTCAAAAAAAATTCTTTCCTTTTTTTCGAAAGCAGAATCAATAAAGCCATAAGGACAAATATACCCTGGTATATCAAGAAAAACTGGAACTGGACGGATATGATCCAACATAAAAGCATTAATGGAAATCCGATTGCCGCATTATTCAACACCATCCAGAAACCATATAAAAAAATTCCGATGGATAACAGGGCGGGCGGTGGATTAGACAGCCAGCGGGCGTACTGTATCGCTTCAAAGGAAACCGCAAAAAAAAGAGCACTCATCAGCGCAATAGTATTTTTTTTAAACAGTTTTAAGGCGAAATAATAAATAAAAACGATGTTGAGTGAGTTTAAGAAAACCATGAATATCCTTGAGATGACCGGATTCCCCGATGAAACATAATACCATGGAGCGATCAAGTACCAAAAAAGGGGTCCGTGAAACAGTCCTTTGATGTCGGTTGTCGGACCGATCAATTTTAAGTTGCCATCACGAATAATACTAATCGCCTGCAGAGCGTCTCTGGCCTGATCATAACCGAATGTCAATCTGTCAAGAAACAGCAGGCGTAGCACAACTCCTATGAGTACAAAAAAACCAAGGATAAATCTTGTTTGGTTTTTAGACAACGTCACATCCTTCATTGTGTTATCATAATATACCACTTCGCTTTGATTTTAGGAAGATGGTATATACCTACCGAAGCTCTCAAAGCTACGTTAGGTATTTTTACCATTTCTATTTTGAAAGCGGAGGGGTATACAATATGGAATCTGGCATATCAATCATTATCCATACGCGCAATGAAGAAAAACAGATAAGAGAATGTATCTCCTCAGCCAAGTTTTTAAGCGATAGATTGATCATAATTGATATGGAAAGTACTGATAAGACCCGGGAGATCGCCAAGCAAAGCGGAGCAGAAGTCTTCTCTTTCCCCCATTTATCCTATGTTGAACCCGCTCGCGAATTTGGAATAAACCAAGCAAAAACACCGTGGGTATTCATCCTGGATGCGGATGAACGATTGACTGAGGAACTTGCCTTAGAAATAAAGGAAATTATTCGAGACA
>PEZG01000081.1 GCA_002774185.1 Candidatus Roizmanbacteria bacterium CG09_land_8_20_14_0_10_41_9
ATATCCCATCCCGATAAAGAATTTTTTGTTTTGTATTACTATCATAACTGCATACCCAGTGATGCCAATCAGCATCAGTGTAAGTGGTAGTAGTGTCTAAGTCATTAGCGTAAAACCCACAGAAAAAAACATCAGTGCTTCTAAATCCAAACTGGAGACCGTTATTAGTAGTCGCAACACCTTGGCCAATAATACCATGATAAGCGCCTGTTGCCCCTCTTTTTGCCCAAGCTTCAAGCGTAAATGAGGAATTGGCGAGATTGATACTACTTCCAATGTTTACATAATCATTCCCATCAAAACTCAAACTACTTGCTCCAAGTCTGCTGTTGGTAGCAGTTTGCCATGTAGGAGCAGAAGAGCCAGTGCCTAATGTGCCGGCATTGCCATTGCCCGAAGAATCAACAGCGGTCGTTCCCGCGCCTTCATTCATATGCCACAAGCCGACCGTGCCGAGCGTGGCGGGAAGTTCCTGATAATACGTTTGAAGCATGGGCGCGGTACCTGAGCCGATATCCGTAAGGCGGTTTAATGTACCGGCTGCAAATTCGCTGGATGTGTCATACACAACAGTGGGGTCTATTGTTATAGGAAGGGTGCGTTTTTTGTCATACAACCACGAAGAGTCGATTTCAACAAATAAGGCATAGGTCTCTTGCTTTGATCCTGCGCCAACAAGCTCTTTTGAAGATCCTAATAGCCGCTGGCTGTAATGAATACCGCTCTCAACTTTTTCTTCTGCTTTTTTAAACAGCATATTCTGATAGTTTGAGTCCGGTGTGGGCTGGGCTACAGGGGAGCGGGTATTATCCGCAATTGGGGCAAATTTGTACTTTACCCCATATGAGATATTTCCTTTAGCATCTTTTATAAACGGACGTTCAAAATGGAATTGATATTCGCCTTTTGCATTATAAAAAACCGGAATACCGTCGGGCGTAATCTTTAATATCAGGTCTTGGAGTTCCAGATTACTTTTTAATTGAGAAGAATTCGGGATTTTATTCAGAATGATCTCTTCTTTCACGCCTTTTTGAGTAAGTTGGTACCGGATATCCAGAGTATGTTCGGGGATAGAATAGGTTATTATTCCGTCCTTTGAGTGCAGTGTTGCATTTTTTAGGGGGAGGTTGAATTGGATGCTTCCTCCATCCCGTTCGATATGAATAACGGCGTTTTCTTCCTTAACTCCAAGTGAAGCGGTCATGTTGGCTCCCGGTATTTTGCCGGAATAGGCGTAGGGTCCAAATAGCTGCCGTTGGAATCGGGGAGTGCTCGACGCGGTTTTTGCAATTTTTTTCTCCAGAATCTGAATGAAAAATGAGACCATGAATAATGCACATATAATAAAGGCATAGAAGATCACCGTGCGCTGTTTGCGGGAGTATGTATGTTTCATAAAGTTTAAAGTTAAAAGTTCAAAGTGCAAAGTTACAGTTTAAAGTTAAAAGTTAAATAATAATTTTGAATTTTGAATTGAAATTTTAAATTTTGCACTTTGAATTTTAAACTTAATTAATAATGAGCCAGTTAAATTTAATCTCCGGATGCGCTCCCACTCCGGATGAAACTTTGAAATATGGTTTGCAGCCCGTTTCATTTGGCAGGCATGTTGTTTTTTGTACGACCGTTAACTGTATATTTGGGATCTGCTCTGTAGGCGTGAGATAAATAAGGGAGTCCTCTTTGATTTTTTCGTTATAGATGATGATCTCTGAGCTATTCGTTGGTAAAATTCCAACACCCGCAGTTTGCGCTTCGGTTTCGATCGCCGGCGCATAGATGCCATTTCTCACAAAATTGTCCGGAGCTGCGATTACTGCGGCGGATGAGGTGGCATCCATGTATTTTTCAAGCGACAGTTCTTTAAATTTCGCCGACCCCGACGCGTCTATACTTGCGACTTCTTCCTGTTGAGAATTTTGAACTTTGAATTTTGAATTTTGAATTTGATTTGTCATTTGTGATTTGACATTTGACAATTGTATATTTATATCTTCTCCTTCATTCACTGCTCGTATTTCATTCGTCCGTATCCCAGCCTGCGCGATCAACGGCCCTTTTGTCGTGATCGTGCCGTCGCGTCCGATGACAACCGAGCCGTCAAATAGCGTAATTGTCGCGAGCGAGGAAAGTTTGAGATCCGAGGAGAGAGACAGGATGGAACCATTATCCATATAGAGGTTGCCGACCATAAGGGAATTGGAAACCGTTGCGTTATACAAGTTGGAATTGTCAGTGACGGTTAATTCTTCAATTGTTGGATTGTTGGATTGCTGAATTGCTGAATTGTTCCATGGAATAGTGGTTCCATCCAGATTTTGATAATATCCCGGATTTGGGAGACTGCTGTTTCTGATCGTGGCGAGGAGGGATTGGATATCATTTACATTATTGCTTAATTGTTGCATTGTTTCATTGTTGGCAATGGAACCATCGGACAATGAAGCAATGTTGCCCTCGAGCTCCTTAATATTTTCCGATTCGATTCGGGATGCGGTAAGGGTCCCGGAAACCGATGCGCTTTGAGCTGCGAGTAAACCGGATATTGTAGCTTCTCTCGCAGCTAAGGATCCGCTGAATGTGGCGTTTCCTCGTTCGTCAATGGTTGTGACGGTTTTTCCCTCAAAGCCTTTGATGATTAACTGTGCGAGAGGACCTTCGTTTTGGGATGCAATTTCACCTGAGGCTTCCTGAAGCGTTTCGTCTGTGCTCTTGTTCAAATCTATCACGAGATTTTGGTCCTGTGGGCTGATCGTGTTTGTTTCAATTTGTGATAGTTTTGCACTACCAGTTGAGATAATATCTTCCGTTTCAACAACCGGTGATATTATTTTTTCACGGACGGTAATATTCTTAGCTATTAAATTGCCGATTTCCGCTGTTGTTGAGACAATCTTTTCGGACGTGATATTTGCCGCGACAAGGATTCCATTCACAATCATATCTTCAGTTTCAATAAGTCCCGCATTTATTCTTGCCGCCGCAACCTCAGCGAACGCTCCCATTTCCTCGATAATTTCCTCCCCCACTTTTAGAGCGTATTCTGAATTCTTAATTCTTAATTCTAAATTCTCAATATTTCCATCATATACATACTCTCCGTTCGTTTCTTTTACAATCTGTGGACTTTCGTTTTGGCCGTTTCCATTTTCATCTACCGTAAGGAGTGAGGGCATATCGGGGTCATTCAATACATATCCGGAATGCTGGCTGTTTCTGGTATTTGCCCACTGCTCATAGTCGAACCGGGGAGCGGTGAAACGGTAGGAGATGGAAGTCGGTCGGGAGCTGAATATAGTAATCGTGAAATGTTCTTTGTCAACATAATACCACGTCCGTGTGTTTATGGATGGAGTAAGGAGAGTAACCATTTTATCAATGTTCTCTCTCAGACTTGTAGTTTTCGAAAATAACCAAAGATCTGATCCTTCTTCAAGATTGTTAAAATCAATGATTTTTCGATATCCGACTCCGTTAATCTTCTCGGTCGTCTGGATGATTCCGGTGGTTTCTTCTTTCATGCCGGTCATGGAGGCCATATAGGTTGCATATTTTTTCCCGTTGATCGTGTAAGGAGGGTCAATCACGCCCGCATCGATTTTTTCATTCCCTGCAGTCCCTATGAGGACAGAGGGAGTTGCAGTTCCCCCAGCCCCTGCGCTTCCTCTAAGAATAAGTTGCCCATTGCTATCAGAAATAAATGAACCGGCTGTGCCTGTGCCACCGATTTGTATAGACCCTAATAGAACGCTATCTCCTCCGGGATCGATGTAGAACTCAGGCGTGTTTGTATCTATGAGTTGATGTGCGTATATTGTACCATTTCCCAAATCAAGTTCGGCCCTAGGACTTGTTCTTCCAATTCCAACATTCCCGCTTACAAGCAATCCATTTGCCGGAGCTCCATACACCCCCGCATATGAACCGATCGCAACTCCTCCATTAATGTCAAGCTTATTTACAGTATTTGTGACCCCAATTCCCACGTTCCCATTGATCGCAAGCTTAACATTTGCTCCATACGGTCCAGTGTATCCTATTCCCAACACAGTGCCATTATCATAGAGAAGGGAAGTGGTGGATAACCCGGTTGCAGTCCATTTAGGAATATAGTTCAAGGTTCCCAATACCGCAGAAAGTAGTCCATTAGAATCACTGTAAACAACACCTGTGCTCAATGCGGTATCGATGGTTCCGTTAAATACGGCGGTTGTTCCTACCCTTAAAGATCCGTTTATATCCATCGTATAGGTGGGAGACGTCGTCCCAATCCCCACGTTTCCTCCCCATACGACCAGTTTTGTGCCGGCGGAAAAGGCGTTTGAAGTTCCAATTCCCACGTTTCCATTGAAAAATGCGTCCGTGATATTTCTTAGGCTGTCATCGGAAAAACCAATGTATCCGGAATTCGCATCCAAATTAATATCTCCGGTAGAGTTACTGATGAGGGAAGTAGCTCCTGCGATATCAAGGAGCGCTTGAGGGCTCGTCGTCCCAATCCCCACGTTTCCTTGCATGATAACGAATTTTGTTCCTGCTCCATAGGGTCCTGTGGTTCCAATTCCCACAACTCCTGCAGCGTCTTCGTGTACGCTTGAACTGGTAAGGCTGCTTGGATCAGCGAATTTAGCTAAGTAATTTGTTATCCCGGAGGCACTTGCTGGAGAAGCCCAAGCTCCACCCAAATTTTTAATTTCCATAATCCCACCGTTATCTCTGAACCCGTATCCCGTTGTCCCATCGGGCGATCCTCCAAAATTAATATATCCAATGGTTCCACTCACACCGACTCCCAGATTCCCCGCGATGTCAAATAAATGAATAGGATTGGTTTTTCCAATGCCAATATTTCCATCTCCTCTTACATACAGACGTGAAATACCATTCGATAACACATTTAGCGCATACGCGGTCGTTGCAGTTGACCCAATGTTTATATATACTCCATTTGCCGTACCATTAGTACTCAGATTCTGAAAGCTTGCCGCAAGGGGAAGAAGGGTGGCGGAGGGATTGTATACATTCAGTTTTGCGGTGGGACTTGTCGTCCCAATCCCCACATTCCCGCTTACTGCCAAAGAAGTTCCAGAAGCATACGATCCGGTGTATCCAATCCCAACAACAGTGAATCTTCCCGTATTCCCCGTAAGGACAGTGAATACGCCGGTTGATGCAGTGGTTGACCCAATCGCGAGTGGTGCTCCCCACGTTGCTCCTTGAAGTTGGGAAGCATTAATGATTCCAGTTCCTACATAACTTAAGCGTCCTCCGGTTCCTATGGTTAAATTATTCACATTCGTTCCAGAGGTAATACCTGCAAAGGGAACGGATCCAGCAACGATGAGAGATTGCACAATCCAGGATGCATTCCCTGCAGCGTCTGACCTGAGGATTCGATCTGCTCCTGCTCCGGTAGTTAAGGTAATGATTGGAGAGGTTGTTCCCACGGTCGCAGTTAACGTTGTGAACTTTCCCGTTGATGCGGTTGTTGCACCAATAGCAAGAGGTGCTCCCCATGTTGCTCCTTGGAGTTGTGAGGCGTTAATCACGCCTGTTCCAGTATAGCTAAGAACAGCTCCGGAGCCTACGGTCATGATAGCAGTAGTATTCGTGCCGGACGTGATATCTGCAAAAGATCCTCCACTAGTAGCTGTCCAAGAGAGTTGTCCATTTGCATCAGTTTTCAAATAATTACCTGCTACGATAGAGGCCGGCCATGTATACGCATTTTCTCCAAACACCGTTGTAGTCCCAACACGGATGGATCCGTTAATATCAAGAGTATAAGCAGGAGTTGTGATTCCAATACCAACATTTCCGGTAACTACTAGTTTTCCTGTGTTGCCAAGGTCCGTAAGAGTCATCAGGGTGTTGCCTGGTGCATCTTTCCAACTAAGGGTTCCCCCATTGCCAATGCCAATATTTGGACTGGTTCCATTGTGATAGAGATCCCAGTTTGTTGTAGCTTGGGTAATTGCAGGTATGAAAACACCGACCAGGGTATTGATGGTGCCCGCACCGATAGAGGCTGGTCCGATGCGTAAACCATAGCCTGTGGTAAGATTTCCTGCATCAACCGAAGGGAGGTCAAAATAAACGCCAGTTGCTTCATAAACTTTTGCATCTTGTACGGACGTACCAAAATATCCGCCGATCAGACTATTGCTTCCGGTTAGTGTCGCTCCAACCGCATTCGCAATCTGGGAAAGGCCATACACACCCATAGTACTACTTGAGTACGAGCCGCCGGACCCGATCGTAGCTACTCCTTCCATAGATCTAAAACCTGCTGTGCTAGACGTACCAACTCCGATTGTTTGGTAGGAATATACGTTTCTTTTTGTTCCGCTCGTATCCGTAAAGTTATTTCTGATTTCCAAAGGAGCAGTGGGACTTGTTGTTCCTACTCCTACATTCCCACTCACCGCCAATACAGTTCCTGCTCCATAGGGTCCGGTGTATCCCAATCCCAGTACCGTTCCATTGTCATGGAGAAGGGAAGAGACCGTAAGACCAGAACTGCTCCATTTTGGTAAATAGTTATCCGTTCCGGCAATGATTGACAGGATTCCACTTGCGTCACTTTTCACCATTCCATTCCCCAAAGCCGTATCAATCGTCCCATTTGCAATAAGAGTACTACTGAACGTTGCCGTACTACTGACATTGAGAGTGGTGAACGCTCCGGTTGAAGCAGTGAGGTTCGTGAACGTTCCGGCAGCTGGAGTGGTTGACCCTATGGCTAGTGGTGCACCCCACGTCGCACCCTGCAACTGAGATGCATTGATAATACCAGTTCCCACATAGTTGAGAACTCCTCCGGTCCCCATTGTAAGGGTATTTACGTTTGTTCCAGATGTGATTCCAGAGAAGGGAACTGAACCTGCAACGATTGACGATTGTACGATCCACGATGCATTCCCAGATGCATCAGAGCGTAAAATTCTATCTGCTCCTGCACCGGTAGTCAACGTGATGATGGGAGACGTAGTTCCCACTGTAGCAGTTAACGTTGTGAACTTTCCAGTTGCTGCGGTTGTTGCACCAATTGCCAATGGTGCACCCCAGGTTGCTCCTTGTAACTGAGATGCATTGATAACACCAGTCCCCGTATATGTCAGTAATGCTCCGGAACCCACAGTCATAGCTGCAGATGTGTTTGTGCCGGACGTTAAATTTGCAAAATTAATCGCAAGACCTGGAGGAGCTGATGTCCAGCTCAACACTCCTACTCCGTTTGTTTGTAAAACTCCACTTCCTATTTGTGAAGCCGGCCAGGTATATTCCTGTCCTCCAAAGACTGTTGTAGCACCGACTCTAAGAGAGCCATTGATATCTAATGCATAAAGAGGATTCGTGGTTCCGATACCGACATTACCTGCAGTTTGAACAAATAATACCGGAGATGTTGTTGCTGCTGTTCCGCCAATTCCAATATCTCCGCCTGTTCCTAATGATAGAACGGTGCTTCCATCCATTCTAAAGAGTGAACCAGAATTAGCCGCGGTATTTTGAAAATTAAAATATGTACTCCAATCGTCTGCTGCAAAATCAAACGTGACGGAATTAGTGGTATCTTGTAATCTAAATCCCGGGGTTGTCGCAGATCGTATTTCAAAATTATTAGAAGGACTTGTAGTCCCAATCCCTACATTTCCACTCACCGCAAGAGAGGTTCCAGAAGCATAAGGTCCGGTATATCCAATTCCAACAACTGTAAATCTTCCAGTGTTTCCCGTAAGAGTTGTGAATACTCCGGTTGATGCAGTTGTTGACCCTATGGCTAATGGTGCTCCCCACGTCGCACCCTGCAACTGAGAAGCATTGATGATACCGGTTCCTGCATAGTTGAGGACTCCTCCGGTTCCCATCGTAAGCGTGTTTACATTTGTTCCCGATGTTATTCCAGCAAAAGGAACAGACCCCGCAACAATGAGAGACTGTACGATCCACGAAGCATTCCCTGCAGCATCTGAGCGTAGGATCCGATCTGCTCCCGCACCCGTTGTCAACGTGATGATGGGAGAAGTTGTACCTATGCTGGCAGAAAGAGTAGTAAACTTACCTGAAGCTGCGGTTGTTGCCCCAATCGCTAACGGTGCTCCCCAGGTGGCTCCTTGAAGTTGAGAGGCGTTGATGACACCGGTACCCGTATACGTGAGTAATGCTCCAGAACCCACAGTCATCGCCGCAGTGGTATTTGTTCCTGACGTAATGTTTGAAAAAGGAGGAGAGGAAACGGAGGTATCCCAACTTAGTTGACCCGCTGCACTGGTTTTCAAATACCCATTTGTAACAATTGCTCCTGGCCAGGAATATTCATTCCCGCCAAAGACCGTAGTGGTACCAACCCTAATGGCTCCTGTGATATCCAGAGCATAGAGAGGAGAAGTGGTACCGATGCCTACATTTCCATTGATCGCTAGTTTTGTATTTGCTCCGTACGGTCCGGTGTATCCAATCCCCAGTATAGTTCCATTGTCATGAAGAAGTGAGGAAACTGTCAGGCCTGAACTGCTCCATTTTGGTAAATAATTATCCGTTCCTGCAATAATCGAAAGGATTCCGTTGCTGTCGCTTTTCACCATACCATTCCCTAAAGCTGTATCCACGGTTCCATTCAGGTTCACCGTACTACTGAAGGTCGCAGTACTACTGGCGCCTAATGTGGTGAACGCACCAGATGCTGGCGTTGTACTCCCAATCGCCAACGGTGCTCCCCAGGTGGCTCCCTGGAGTTGAGACGCATTGATCACTCCTGTA
>PEZG01000078.1:0-6655 GCA_002774185.1 Candidatus Roizmanbacteria bacterium CG09_land_8_20_14_0_10_41_9
GTTGGGATGGAAACACTTCTGCCTTTTTGCTCAAGTTTACTAAGGCGAGCGCTTCTCCCACGGCTTGGGTAATATAAGCGGAAGGGAACGAGGCGATTTTTAGACTAACTGCAACGTTCTCATATATATTTTTGTCGTTCAAGATTTTGAAATCCTGGAATATCATGCCTATTTTCTGACGTAGCTTTTCGACATCGTGGAATTTTTTTGAACTGATATGGAAATCATTTACCATGATGGATCCGGACGTAAGGGGATACTCGTTGAGTATCAGTTTAAGGATTGTGGTTTTCCCAGCGCCTGAAGGACCAACGAGAAATACGAATTCATTATCCTTTATTTCAAAGGAAATTTCCTCCAATGCTACATTTCCCAAAGGAAACTTTTTTGTTACTTTTTCAAAAGTGATCATGATAAAATACGATTTGTTAGTTACTGAAGCACCTCAACGAATCCGACATCCATCAGCCATCCGGCTTTCTCTCCGGTGAACGTTTGTCCTGACACCCTTACTTTTTTTCCTACATACTCGGACAAGTCAACGGTTGTAGAGGTAAGGTATACGTTTTGCGATTCCCCTCCCGGACGCACCAGATGAAAATTTCCCTCTCCATCTATCCCTCCCTCGAGGAGTTTTCCCTCGGCATTGTCAGGAAATGTTTTCTTGTCCACGATCCCGACGCCTTTTTCCGAAGTTGTGGATGTACTCTTAGAAGTCACACCGCCGGTTTTCTTTAACTTTGAAGCTCCGAATCCGATCAGTCCTCCTGCAATGATAGCAACGAAAAGAAAAAGAAGAACTTTCGATATAGGGTACGTGCTATCATTTGTATTTTCATCCACAGTATGAACAAAATCAGAATTTGTAGTAAAGTGTTTCATACCTTCAAGAATAGCAACTGTATTTAGAAATTACAAGTTATTTGGGTTGTCTCAGGTAAGCCTCGATGAATCCTTCAATCTCTCCATCAAGAACTTTTTCCGCTCGGGTTTCCTCATAGTTTGTCCTCAAATCCTTGACGAGTTTATAAGGATGGAGTACATATGATCTGATTTGAAGGCCCCATGAGGCCATTTTATTTTTTTTGAAAGATTCCATGGTTTTTTCCCTTTCAGACTCCTGGATTTGCCATAGTTTTGCACGCAGGATCTTCAAAGCATTTTCCCGATTTTGTCTTTGTTCTCTTTCCGTCTGGCACGAGACAACGATGCCTGTTGGTTTATGGGTGAGGCGGACTGCGGTTGCGACCTTATTCACGTTTTGACCCCCGTGTCCTCCGCTTCGATAGAACTGCCAGTCAAGTTCTTCGTTTTTAATTTCAACATCCTTTTCCTGAATCATGGGAAGCACCTCAACCAGGCAGAACGAAGTCTGTCGCAATTTGTCTGCGTTAAAAGGGGATTGGCGTACCAGTCTATGGACGCCTGCCTCGGATCTCAAATATCCATACGCGTAGGGACCGTATACATTCAACACGACACTTTTTATCCCAGCCTCATCTCCGCCAACTCGGTCAATTTCCTCATGTTGCCAGCCTTTTTTTTCAAAATAGCGCGTGTACATGCGAAGAAGCATCTGCGTCCAATCCATGGCTTCCGTCCCTCCCTGTCCGGCGTGGATTGCAAAGATTGCATCTCCACTGTCATGGGGTCCGGACAAAAAAAGGAGAATTTCATATTTTTTAATGAGTTTTTTTGCTTCCTGAAGATCTTCTTCGAAGAGGATCTGCATGAGTTCGACTTCCTCGATCTCTTTTTTTAAAGCGGTTATTTTTTTCAACACCTCTGTCGCATGTTTGTTATCTTGCCAAAAAGAAGAGTCATACGTTTTTTGTTCCAGTTGGGAGAGCTGAGCTCTCTTTACATTAAGATTAATCGTGTCAAGGATATTCTGGAGTTTCTTCCCAAGCTCTTTTCTCTCTTCTTCCATACCTTCTACTTGAAATCTTTTCCAATGATAATGACGACGTCCGCTACTTCATCCTCTCCAAGAACTCCTTTTTTTATGGTTTTCGTATATTCGCTTAAATCGTCCTGAAGAATATTAGCTAAGCTGGGTAGGTCTTTTTTTGCATTGATTTCTGTTTGCTCATAGTCAAACGTTTCCGCATTCCCCGTTAATATTTCCTGATACCCTTGGTTTTTCAGAATATCCTTCACTTCACTTGCTTTTCCTGCGGTCCCCGACCCATTGAGGATCTTGATTTTTACCTCTTCTTTCTTCACAGAGAGGGTGGGAGTTGGAGTGGGGGGAGGAAGGGTGGGGATTGGTGTGGCGGTGGGTTCAAATTTTTTCAGGATGGAGTTTACATTGAGTTGCGTTCTGGAAAGAACCGAAAACACCAGGAATGACAGCGAAAAAGAAGCAATGAAAAGCATAATTTCTTTTCCCGGAAGAGAGACTTTTGGTAATCGGGCAGACCCTTTGGACTGCTTTCCGAAGTCCCTTTTCAGAACCATGAAGTGTTTATTCTCTTGGTTAAAGATAAATGCTCCGAAACAGACATCAAACTGCAGAATGGAGAGATTCGTCTTTGGGTCCACGACGAGTTGTTTTACATATTCCTGATAAAAATTGGGGATAATTCTTTTGAGGGGATTTGTCCACACGCCGACGGATTTGGTGAACGTATCTTGCCGAATGTGTTCCGAATCATGCCCTGACAGGATGATTCGGTTAAGCTTATGTTTTTGCTCTTCAAAATCAAGTACTTTTTTTTTCAACAATTCCTCAACGGTTTCTCCATTTTTCACTTCATGAGTCCACCGTTCCGGCTTGATAAGACCGAAGGAGTCGAATACATAGCCGCTCAGCTGTTTTTTATCGTAATCCACATAAAAAATGGTTTCCTTCTTTTCCTTTCTCAAGGTTTTTTCAAATAATTTAAAGTACGCAAGCGTGTCGGGAAGAAGTTTATGGATTTTCAAATCCAGAAGAGCAAATGATTTTTTATACCCATTCAGAGATTCTTTATCCAGGGCAAAAAACGTTATTACTTTTTGACCCTCATGTTCTTTTACAAAATAGTCCCCATAGCAGGATTCAAGTTCGACCGGAAAAATGGATCGCGCCTTGTCCTTAATGAAAGACTGGAGAGCTGATGGAGCAATATCAGCGGGAATGTCCGCTCTGAGGAAATGAAAGGACTCCTGGGGAAGGATAAGAAAAATTTCTCTTTCTTTGATGGGGGATTTGGCCGCTAAGGTGAACGCTTCCTTGATCGCGGAGGCCATGACGTCGGAATTTGCGACTCTTCCTTTATCCAGTAAGGTAACCTCATGATTTTTTTCGAAGAAAAACGTTTCCTGCTGCCCAAAGAGATTTTTTTTTAGATACAAAAGCTTTATTCGATTTTTATCAAGGAAAAGATATACCATTGGTTTTTATTATAATAAATATGAGAAAGAAATGACAAGAGTATATTCGGAGGAACTGATACAATACAGAAGCTATGGAAAACCAGATTAACGAAATTAAAAGTAAAATTGACATCGTTGAATTTTTGGGGAATTTCATCTCTCTTAAAAAGGCCGGCCGCAACTTCAAAAGCGTTTGTCCTTTTCATCAGGAAAAAACCCCCTCCTTTGTAGTTTCGCCGGAAAGACAGATTTGGCATTGTTTTGGAGCCTGTCAAGAAGGAGGAGATATCATAAGGTTTTTGATGAAGTGGGAAAATATTACCTTTTACGAAGCTCTTAGGGAGTTGGCGGAAAAAGCAGGCGTTCCCTTGGCGCGTGTGAGCGTACAGGATGCATCTTGGAAAAGGAAAGAGAGACTCATGCGGATGAATTTATTAGCCGCAGACTTTTTCCACTACATCCTCATGAAGACTCCTTTTGGAAAGACCTGTCGGGAGTATTTAAAAACGAGAGAGATACATGATAAAATTGCAAAGACTTTTCAATTGGGATACGCCCCTCAGTCATGGGATTCCCTTCTTAAATTCCTCGTGAAAAAGAAATTCACCTCCTCTGAGTTGTTGGAGGCAGGATTGGTGACCCGAGGGGAAAAAGGCGGTGTGTATGATCGTTTTAGGGGAAGACTCATGTTTCCTCTAAAGGATGTTCGAGGAAACATTGTGGGATTTTCAGGGCGAGTTCTCACTTCAGGGAGTGACGCTGCAAAGTATGTAAATTCACCCGAGACCCTTTTGTATCACAAGCGTGAAACCCTCTATGGGATGCATCTTGCAAAAGAAGCAATTCGCAGAGAGAAAAATGTCATATTGGTTGAGGGAGAATTTGACATGATCTCCCCATTCCAACACGGTATCGAGAACATCGTTGCAATAAAAGGTTCAGCGGTTACCCGGGAGCAGTTCATGCTCATCAAACGGTATACCGCCAGTATCACGCTCGCCCTGGACGCAGATACAGCGGGAATAGAGGCGATGAAACGAGGGATTGAAGAGTCGGAAGAGTTGGATCTTGAGGTAGGAGTCGTAAGCTTTGATTTTGCAAAAGATCCGGATGAGGCCGTGCGCAAAGACGAACAGAAGTTCAAAAAAGCTATATCAAAGCCCATCCCCATTTACGATTTCCTGATAGATGTCGCGGCCAAACAGTATCCGATGGATGACCCTTTTCATAAGAAAAAAATAGGAGACGAGGTCATTCCGTTTATCGCGCGGATCAGAAATCCTATCGTACAGTCCTACTATGTAAAAAAGCTTTCCCATTTATTGGATGTCAGTGAGTCGAGCGTTGAAAAATTGATGAGACAGTCGAAATTCAGGAAGGTGAAAGAGCGGATTTCACCCATCATCCTGAAAACAGATTCCAAACAGCGGGAATTGGTACTGCAGACCTATGTACTCAGTATGCTATTTCAAAGCAACGATCCCTATACTCAGATGGGGAAATTGTTCGGCCCGATACTCTCTATTTCTGATTTTTCCATTGTTTCCTATCAGAAAATTCTTGAGGCATTCAACGCTTTTCAAAAGAAATTTCCCAAGAAATACGATACGAATTCTTTTGTGGCAACCCTTCCCAGTGAATTGAAATCCACATTCGACGAGATCTATCTTTTTGCAGCAAACGAACAGGAGTTCGAGAGTGAGCATATAGAAAAATTGGCGCTTGAGTTAAGACGATTTTCCCTGAAACGGGCTCTCCAGGAAATTCTTTCTTGTGAAGACCAGAAAAAAGGGGATATGCAGGATAAACTTTTGGAACTATCCGATGCGTTAAAAAAGGTGGAAAAAAACCTTAATTCGTTATAGAATGGACCTATGAAAAAACAGCGATTCCCCAAAACGTTAAAAGAATTACTGCGGCAAGGTGAAGAAGACGGATTCCTAGTGCAGGACGACATTTTTTTCATCTATCCTAATCCAGAAAAACACATAGGTGAGATTGATGATTTTTTTGATGGTGCCCTCCGGATGGGAATTGACATATTTGAGACTGTTTCGACAAGAGAGGAAAGCGATGCGAGAAAGTCAGCTGAGGAGATGGAAAAGGAACTGGAACAGCTTGTCGTTTTGAAACACGGAGAGTCGCTGGATCCCATTAAGATGTATCTGAAAGAAATTGGTAAGACTCCCCTTTTAACATTTGATCAGGAAATCAGTCTCGCAAAAAAATATGAAAAAGGGAGCGATGACGCAAAATCTGCGCTGATAAAAGCCAACCTGCGTCTCGTAGTTTCCATCGCGAAGAAATATCTGGGAAGAAAACTATCGTTTCTCGATCTGATTCAGGAAGGGAATAAGGGGCTTATCCGAGGGGTTGAAAAATACGATTGGAGAAGAGGGTATAAATTTTCCACATATGCCACATGGTGGATCCGCCAGGCGATAACGCGCGCTATTGCGGATCAGTCGCGCACCATCCGTATCCCCGTTCACATGGTGGATCGCATTAACCGCTATTACAAGACCCAAAGGCGCCTAGTACAGAAACTGGGAAGAGAGCCGTTAACAAAAGAAATTGCCAAGGAAATGCTGATGACCGTGGAAGAGGTGGAAAATCTGATGAAGATTTCCCAGCAGCCAAAGTCCCTCTCCACTCCGGTCGGAGATGACAAAGAGGCGACTCTGGAACAGTTTGTCGCGGATATTAACCAGCTGACTTTGTATGACAAGGTTTCCCGTGAACTTTTAAAAGATGCGTTGGGAAAAGTACTCGATACCCTGTCGCCTCGAGAAAAAAAAGTTCTCATCATGCGCTTTGGATTGGAGGATGGGAAACCGAAAACTTTGGAAGAGGTCGGCCGGGAATTCCGGGTGACCCGTGAGAGAATCCGGCAGATTGAGGCAAAGGCAATCCGCAAGCTCAAACACCCGACCCGCGCACGCAAACTCCGTGACTTTTTGGAGTGATTTTGATAGAAACCATAGTCTCACGCCCCACATGGTATAATATTCCAACTAAAAGGAACTATTTATGTCCAAAGAAGGATCTGGCCCAACGCAAGGTAATGAGAGACATCCCCCCAACGAAGATCTTTTGAGGCGGTTTAAAATAATTCCTTCTTCCTGTTCTTTTGATCATATTAGAGCAATACCTTCTTCGCGGCAGGTCGGGAGGGAGGCATTTATGGTAGGATATAGAGTGTCATTTCGCGATCCTCATGGTGTTAGGTGGCACCAGCTTGTAGCGGGAAAATCGATCGTTACGGGCGCAGATCGTGAAAAAAGGGCGCAGGAAA
>PEZG01000078.1:6669-8582 GCA_002774185.1 Candidatus Roizmanbacteria bacterium CG09_land_8_20_14_0_10_41_9
TGCGCATTACGAGACGCAGGAGCCAAAGTCCCAACGTTGTATGGATTGGACGCGGATACAGCAACCATATACCAAGAATTTATTCCAGATGCGCGTCCCGTGGAAGAAGCTTTAGACATAATGAAATCAGAACAATATTCTGAAGGATTACGAAGTCGGCTCGTGCGTCAAACGATCCTGAACGCAGCCGCATTCGACGCCTCGGGTTTCGATCCGGTTAACCCATTCTATACCTATTTGTCATTTGACGGAAGGAAAAAAGATCTATACGTATCTGATGCTGGGTCTGATTTAGGGCCACAGAACTCTTTGTCACTGCATCCTTCATTTGCAGTCCTTAACGAGTTATTCGAAGGCACCGAATTTCACAATTTGATTTATCCGGCATATATGGAACAATACGAGAAGGTAAGAAAATCAGTCGGCATACCTTCAAAACGCATTCCAGCAGCTGCGTAGCATATAAGCGATGGAAGAAAATTATTTCGTGAAGATAGATACTGCGGCATTCGGATAAAACCTCTGGTCCAACGGATGCCAGACTCTCCCAAAATCAGTAGTAACATTCGCCCTATCCCGGACAGTGATCAATCGTTGACCCCCAGGGGCAAGTGTTCTGTCAATTTCTCTACCCGCCTCTGTTCCTATAAGGTCTCCCCAATGGTCAAATACCGTCACAAGTCGTATGGGTATGCTGGCCGGTGAGGGTTTTATTAACCTCAAATGGGCCACCAATTGAGATTTTACCGCTTCCCGCTCAGCAACATAATTTAAGGGCGGCTTTGAAGTAAATATCCGGGGTTTAGGGACCATGATAGAATCCACTCTTTCCGCTCCAACAGCCCTCAACGCTCTTTCTCCGGCATCGCAGCATCCGAAACCTATGTCAAGGACAATGCCTTGTAGGTTTGCAGGTGAGATAAAGGGAGCTCCTCCAGGATAGGATGCCGTAGTAAGCAGAAACCTCAATAGAGCAGTATATCTTTTAGAAAGTTCGTCGACAGAAAATTCTTCTGTTCGGGGAACGCTTCCTACGAGCTCCATATTGGTTGACAGCTTATCTCAGTCACGCGAAAAAGTCAATAGGATGCGATAAAGTAATTTCTTGTAGCATAAAAGCGATGGAAGAAAAAAAGCAGGATGGTACAATTATGGCACCATGTTAGCTTTCATCATCGTTACCTATAAAACTCCCCGTTCAGAAGTCGCGAGATTGAAGCGAGAAATTGCCTCGATTGGTTTTCAAAACTATAAAGTCTATGTCATCGACAACTCGACCAACAACCGCGGATTTGCCGCCGGTATGAATGAGGGGATACAAAAAGGGTTGAGAGACGAAGCTGACCTGTTCATTAATATAAGCCCTGATATTTCGTTTAAAAACCTCACCGAAAAAAGGATACAAGAGGTAACCGCGAGGTTTGATATTGCTGGATTTGCCATGAGACAGGAGGGGATGATTTATTACGGGGGAGAAATAGACAAATGGCGCATGAGCGGAGGACTCATTCGGAAAAAACCCAAGAAACGGTTTGCGGAGGTGGATTTCGCCTCGGGCCCCTTCATGATGATAAAGCGGAAAGTGATCGAAAAGATCGGCTTGTGGGATGAAAGCTATTTCATGTACTACGAAGACGTTGATTTTTGCTACCGCGCACGCCGCGCCGGCTTCACCGTCGGCACGGATACCGGCTACATCTTCGACCACTTTGAGATTTCAAAAAATAATCCAGAGAAGGAGAAATGGTTGGCAAAGAATAGGTGGAAGTTTTTTTGGAGATATGGGAATTGGAAACAAAAAGTACATGAAATCTTAAGGTTTCCTAAAACTCTGAAAGAGCGCACGATAATTTAATTGATTTTTTCAATATGACAAACCTCGCCGAGGAACTAAAAAAATATTACGAGAAAAG
>PEZG01000039.1:0-208 GCA_002774185.1 Candidatus Roizmanbacteria bacterium CG09_land_8_20_14_0_10_41_9
ATCGTGCGGCGTGAGTGGATCGAACTTTGACTTTCAAACAGATAATGTCCATGTCGCATTTAATGGCGGAGCCACTATCATACAAGACACCTTTTATACCGGCGCGCAGTTTGTCCAGGTTTCAACAAATGCGCAAAACGGCTATGATCTCCAGGTTCTGGAATGGGATCAGATGGGGATTAACGGAAACATCTGTTCGGGGACAGCC
>PEZG01000039.1:229-8016 GCA_002774185.1 Candidatus Roizmanbacteria bacterium CG09_land_8_20_14_0_10_41_9
TTTGGTTCCTATGCGTGCATCAGAGATACGGTCTGTGATTCCAGCTGCACCCATACAACCACATCTGAGTGGAGTACAGACACGAATTACGGCCTCGGCTATTCTCTACAGAACCTAAATAATGGAGATACGCCGTTTGAATATAATGAGTCAGGTAGAACTTTTAGTGCGAAATCTTTCCCCGACACCGAACGATCGCTCTATAATCCCACTGAGACTCCTCAGATTATCATGACGAGCGCTACCTCGAAAGCCAAGTCTTCCGCGTATGTGTGTTACAGAGTTACCGTCTCCGAAACCCAACCTGCAGGATACTATTATAATACCGTTAAATATATAGCAACCGCAAAGTTTTAACATGAAAAGAATTATTCTCCTCACGTTTGTCATGGGTCTAGTGTTCTACGGTGCGCAAAAGAGTTTTGCCCAGCAACCATTTGATATTACCGCATTTCCGGCAAGACAAGAGATCGCGCTAAGTCCCGGTGAGACAAAATCCGTTCCCGTCGCCTTCTACAACCGCGCGTTGAATTCGACGTTGGGATCCCTTGGGGTTGTTGACTTCATCGTCAAAGGGAATCAAAATTCCCCAATTTTTATTGAAAAAGAAGCTGTTAGCACGCGCTATTCCGCAGCCTCTTGGATTGAACTCCCTTTTACCCAGGTATCTCTTCCGGCACAAGATAGGACGATCATTTACCTGTCAGTCACCGCTCCGAAAGATGCGTTACCCGGAGGACATTATGCGTCAGTATATTTTGAGACAAACCCGGTCGGACAACCAGAAGGACAACGGGTGACGGCAGTGAGCCAACGAATAAATAGCCTTCTCTATATAAAAATTCCCGGAGATATTAAAGAACTTGCTGGCATCACGCAATTTTTATCAAAGAAATTTCGAGAGTACGGACCCATTGACGTGGATACCCACATTGTGAACAATGGTCATATCCACATCCAGCCAAAGGGGAAGATTGTTCTGAAAAACATGTTCGGGATGTCCATCCAGGAACAAGCGCTCGATGAAAAAAACATATTTCCGGACGCGATTTCAATTTTCACCAATTCACTCGGCCAAAAATGGATGTTCGGGCAATACACCGTTGTATTGAATGCTACCTACGGAGAACACAATAAGGCGCTCAGCGCTTCCCGGACCGTATTTGTATTCCCATGGAAAGTCACCCTAGTGGTCTTGCTCGCTGCAATCATCCTCTTCCTTATCGGGAAGAGTATGTACGAGAAAACCCTGCTTAAGGAAGCCCACTTGGAAGAAGAACTAGAAAAAGAACACGAAGAGATCGAAAAGCTAAAACGAGAGTTGAAGAAAGAGTAAACTAACTCCACTGTCCAATTGTTCTATTGCTCCATTGTTAAACTCAAATGATAAATGACAAATCCACAAATCAAATTCCAATATTAAATTACAAATGATTAAAACGTTTTAACCCCGCTCAGCGGGGTTTTAAATTTTGATATTTGATTTTTGAGCTTGATTTGTTATTTGATTTTTGTCATTTGAGTTTGTTCCTTATACTGGTTTTTCCAGAAAAAATCTGTAATAATAGAATTGTGGTAAAAAAGAGTATAACTCAAGTTCTCGATCGTGGCCTCAAATATTTGCCCTTTATAGGCGCGTGCAGCGTGTTTTTTTTATTTTCCGCCCTATCGATCGTCGCTTTCATCTTCTCTCCCCTACAGCGGGAGATTCTGGGAGCATCCCAAAAAACCGCGTCTGGTTCAACTACCGTATCCCTTTCCATCGGGATATACCGATTCACCCTGTTTGGATACACGTCTCCCGAGGCTTTGGTAAGTTTACAAGGTATGGGAATTGTGGACGAAACTATAGCTAATTCACAGGGGTATTTTGAATTCAATAACCGGTTCTCTCCTTTTTCTCCCCGGGAAGCCTGTTTGACTTCGCGCGATCAATTTGGAAGACTCTCCGCCCCTGTTTGCCTCCCTCCCTTTCCAACGCGCTATGACGTCCGCATTGGTCCGGTTCTCATGCCTCCAACGCTTTCATTCGACAAAAACGATTATTTTATGGGAGATGAAATTGTGTTAAGTGGACAAGGCATACCCAATACTGACGTTGATTTTTCCGTATTTATTGATGATAAACAATCGTTCGTGAAATATTTAACAAAGCTGTTCTCTTTCCCAAAACCCGCCTACGCATTGACATTTCCAAAATTTACTACAGAATCAGATGCGGACGGAAATTTTTCCCTCTCCATCCCCTCGTCCAACCCGGATATTTACCGACTATTTGCCCAATCATTCTTTCAAAAGGAAATTTCTCCCAAGAGTAACACACTGAATGTGAAAATACTTCCTATCTGGATGCTTATCATCAAGTTCCTCCTCTTTTTATTCTCTCTTTTGAAATCCCACCTATTGGAATTTCTTATTCTAACTCAGTTATTCGGCATCGTTGTCTATTTCTTACGTCGGTATTTAAAACCATATGTGATCGCACATACCAGAGCACTAGCACTACGGGCTCATTATGAACTACTTTTGAAGGAACACGCCATAATACCTTCACGCTACTCTTCTCAGTTAACGGGTTAACGCGTTGATGAGTTAACGAGTTAAGGAAAAATACTGTTTGTTTTAGTGAGGCGAAGATACCTGTTTTGAGCGACTTGAGAGGTGCGCATCCCGATGCAATCGGGAGAGCACGCTCATGGAGACGAAAAAACACGGTATCGAGCCTTTACTATCGGATTAGTTAACCTGTGAACTCGTTAACGCGATATTATAAGGTTAATCGAACGTGAGGTGCGCTTTCTGGTTCAGGGAGGATCCATCTACGGTCACGTCAAGATAGTATTCTCCGGTTTTTCCTGAGGAGACATCAAACACAGACTTTCCAAAACCGTCTGTTAAAGATTGGATTGTGTCAGTTTTTAAGTTTGGGTTCTGCGTAAGTGAAACGGTTTTTCCGAGAACCCCGAGCCCCTGATTGTTTAACACGAAAACAGTAACGCGGATCTTCTCCTGGGTATTGGCCTTGGCTTGAAGAGGAGAAACGAACACGTAGGAATTATCCACAGAAAAGCTCGCTTGACTGACGCTGGCTCTTCCGGTCAAAAACTTAGCCTCATACAACCAAAAGAAAGATGAAAATGCAAGGAGAACTAACAACACCAGAAACAAAAGAGCCAAAACTCTACTCATAGTTACACTATAAGGAATAAAAAAGGTCATGTCAAGATGGTTGTAAGCATAAAATACTTTGACGCGTTGAGGCCGGCTAGAATACGGGTGGATAATATATAGCAGACTCTTAATTGAAGTGAAAAAACGCACGTTAGTGATTCCTATTCCTGACGCATTAAATTTAGAAAAAGATCTCTCACAACGTGATTTTTTGCAGCTTTAGTTCTACCTAAAGCCATTATCTGAAAAACGAATTTAATAATATAGAGGTTTAGATTATTATGGCAATCTAAATTGACAAAAACGATAAATTTTTCTCCAAAAACACCCAACAAACAAATTTACATTAATTAAATTGGCGTGGGCTCATTTTTCCACCTAGGCGTGAAAATAAAACTAGAAAAACTATAAGGCTACCATACTATAAGATTAAATATATACTTTGATATATTAAGGTTGTGTATTTTCCCATGCGGTAATTGAGTTAAATGCGCTTAAATAATATTATAAGCTTACTTTACTGCCTCCTTGTTCTTCATATTTTGCCGTAAAAAACTATATCATAATATGATCAAAATACCTCTTGACAAGTTTATTATTATTGTTCTATGATGAAATTAATGGACAATAGGTATAATCTTTGTAATCTCGAAGCCTCATTCAGGCAATTTCTTCTTGCGGGAAATGAAAATCTTATTTTACATGCAAATACTATTAAAAATTACCTTTCTGATCTCCGTCATTTTATAGGATGGAGCCAATTATTAGCCTCAAATCTACCGATAGACAAGATTTTAACCGCCTCAAAGATCGCCTCCTATAAGGATTATCTCACGGAGAATAAAGTGCCCGGCAAAAGCATCAATCGCCGTTTATCTACGCTGAGAAAATTTTGTACATTTTGTATTTCTCAAGGCTGGCTAACGGAAAACCCCGCGAAGAAAATTCAGAATTTTGGAGTTGTCGCAAGACCACAAGTCAGTGATTTGCCCAATCCAACAGATATGTTAAATCAGTTTAAACTTCACCTTATTGGGAATCGAGTTGACGAACAAACCGTTTCTAACTATATAGAGACTTTAGAGCAAATTATGGCTCTTCTAATTATAAATTCTCAACAATCCCATGATAGAACGACATGACCCTACCTTTGTCTCTGTTACGGGTTTTTTCGGGTCGTTATACCAACATTTTAGGAGTTTTTTTGATCCGGGAATAGAGGGAACTCCTTATATAGGAGAGCTTCCTGAAGCCAAAATAACTCATAAACCCTCACGGTTTTTGGTTCGCAAGCGAATGATGTTAAGGTAATTTTTTTAAATTATGACGCGTTTATTTACACCAGATACAGTAGAAGCCTACTTTAAGAAACTTAAAGAGAGCGATGTATCAATCCGCGTCATAAAAGAAAAAGTCCGTGCGATCCGTACATTTCTCGATTGGGCTCACAATAAGCAGATATTGAAAAGTGAAGAATATAAGCAATTGCATGAAACAATTGCCAAATGTGAGCTTATATTTAAAAAGGATGCTCAGCAGTCTTTTTTTTCCATACGTGAAAAGTTTAGTATACATTTTCCTAAAGCCCTATCATTCTTAAAACCCAAAACAAAGTTTAACGTATCCGCATTTTTTAACGACTTCAATACTCAACAATATATCACATTCTCCATTCTCCTGATCTTTATGGCTATTTTAGGAGCGGGTTTTTATAACCGCTTTTTCACTAAACAAGAACGTTCGTTTGCCTACCCAACAACCCTTACAAAGGGTGGAAGGACCATCACCTTCCAAGGTCGGCTCACAGATACAACCGGAACTCCCATTAATACCGCAACAAATGTCATGTTTAGATTCTGGGATATTGGGAGGACAGGACCGAGCGATCCGACCGGGACCGAAGGCAGCTGTGCCGGAGGAGGAGATAACTGTCTTTATAAAACAACGGTTTGTAGCGTGACTCCTGATATTGATGGAATTTTTAACGTAGAAATCGGATCGGTTGGGTGCGGAGCTTCCGGATCTGATCCTTCTATTTATCCTGAGGTTTTTACTGAAAATGCGGATGTGTTTTTAGGCGTTTCCGTAGGAACGACAGATCCGACAAGCGAGATGACTCCGAGACAACAGATTGCGAACGTAGGATATGCAATAAATGCAGAAACTCTTCAGGGCTTCCCTGCAGGAACTGGCACGTCCGCAATTCCCTATATTGATAGCACGGGAACTCTGCTAATTGGCGCTGCATCACCCACGGTTAGATCAAGTTTTGGGACATTTACGATTGAAGGGCAAACATTAGAAATAATAACTCCATCCGGTTCCAGCGGGAATATCTCCCTTATGCCGGATTCCGGAGGAAACGTCGGGATCGGAACTACTACTCCACTCTATCCGTTGGATGTCGGAACGACCAACGCTTCGGGAATCGCAGCGCGGTTTACCGGACGGGTTATTGGAGTAGGAGCGTCCAATAACGATGAATTTGTAACGTTGTCACAGGTACAGGGTTCTGCTTCCTATTGGACAGACGGCGGAGCTTATTTATATCCGAGTGTTGCATATGCTACGGACGTGATGGTACCATCCGGGAACCTGGGAGTCGGGACTACTGGACCATTTGGAGCAGGGACAAAAATGTCAGTAATCGGAGGAAACGTCGGGATCGGAACCACTTCTCCCCTGTATGCTCTGGATATCTCCGGATCCATACGTGTTGGGACAACAACGGTGCTTGGAGGAAATGCATATTCATGGCCGTCTTCCATTTCTGCAGGAAATTATTTGAAGACCGATGCAAGCGGACAGCTTTCCTGGGCAGCAGCAGGCGGATTAACCGTAGCTTTTACTGATATCACGTCCGGCACAAATACCTCAGCTATCATGACTGTGGGAAATGGTGGAGTATTAAATTACACAGGAACGGGTATCATTAATGCTTCCCAACTTCAAGGAGCAACGTGGGGAGCACCACTCGCGATTGGGTCAACCACTGCATCAACCGGCGTATTCACAACCTTGTATGCAAATGTTGGGGCAACCACTCCTGTAATAACTCTCACGACCGGTGCAGGAGCGGATAGAATTTTACGCTCTGATGCATCAGGGAATGCATCCTGGATTGTACAGTCTTTGATCACTGCCGGATCAGTTCCCTTTGCCGGAGTGACTGCGGGAACCAATGTCACAACATTGACAATGGGTACTGGAGGAAACTTAAATTATGTAGGTACCGGTGTCATCAATGCGTCACAGTTACAAGGTGCCACTTGGGGAGCACCCTTAGCCATTGGGAGTACCACGGCTTCCACGGGTGCGTTCACCGTATTGGGTGCCAGTGGAACCGCAACCTTCAGCAGCACCACAATCATGAATGGGACCATAGATACCCCATTAGCCACTGGTATGGTAAAGAGTGATACTAATGGAATCCTCTCCATATTAGCTGGGACGAATAATTACCTTCCGAAGTGGAGCTCCTCTCTCCTTACGGTTTCCTCCCTTCTCTATGATGATGGAACCGTTGTAGGAATCGGTTCCATAGGACCTTACTTGGCAGGAAGCAAGTTCGTTGTCATGGGTGGGAATGTGGGGATCGGTACTACGAGCGCTAGTGCAAAATTACATATTTACGGAGCTGTCACCACGGCTGGTACTATTGGCGATGGAACAAACGCTCCTGATTTACACATAGATGGCTCTTATAGTAGTAGTGGTCATATCGTTTCCATAAATAATAAGAATGGGAACAGAATTTTAACCATACAAGGCTCTGGCAATATTGGTATTGGTACCACAAAAGCCGATGCTTTGCTTCAGGTGGGAACCTCTCCTTTCCCTGGACTAGCAGTTACGTCCGGCGGTAGAGTCGGCATCGGAATGACTAATCCTGGAGCTCCATTGAATGTACAGGGCTCCGATTATCCCCTAGCCCTTTTTGAAAGAACAGGCACCGGTGATCTAAGCGGAGTTCGAGCCGTCAATAGACTTTTAGCTTCGACAACCGGCGATGCCCTTGATGGATTTGGTCCGACTTTCTGGTTTGGTATCAAAGACGCAACAGAGTCATCTGGCGATCTTGGTTTTTTTGGAATGCAAAGAGATGGTGGAGATGATTCAGGAAAATTCACCTTTGCCACTTATTTAAGCGGTACAGCATACACTAGGATGGTAATTTTATCCGATGGTAGTACCGGTATTGGAACCGCAAGCCCTGATAACAAATTGGATGTGAGTGGAAATATGGCAATCGGCTCCTATGCGGGTCTCTCAACTGCTCCATCCAATGGATTAATTATCAGTGGAAGCGTAGGAATCGGCACAAGTCTTCCAGCATATGCCTTAGATCTCGCAGGAGCGATACGGGTGGGAACTACCACCGTATTTGGGGGAAACGCGTATACGTGGCCGGGAGCGATTGTTGCGGACTCATTTTTAAAAACATCCTCAACGGGTCAACTTAGTTGGGATACATCTGTGAGCTCTCCTCCTTTTTCAAACATCACGTCAGGAACAAATACCACCGCAGTGATGACAGTAGGTTCCGGAGCATTACTGACATATACGGGTACCGGTGTCATCAATGCCTCACAATTACAGGGTGCTACCTGGGGAGC
>PEZG01000029.1:0-6965 GCA_002774185.1 Candidatus Roizmanbacteria bacterium CG09_land_8_20_14_0_10_41_9
TATGACAGAAAAAACGCGTTTGATTTTTTAACAAGGATTATCAGCGGAGCGTTGATACCACAAGGCGGAATACCATTAATACAAGTGCAGAAAAGGATAATCGTTGGCTTGGCCCACTTCACATTCCATACCGAGCAATCTCCCCCAGTCCTGTGTGCCTTTGTAGGCTTTCTGTCTGCAATGATACAATCGTTTGGCGAAGCAGTCTCATGTTCTCGGCAAATGTTGGATAAAGCCCTTCAGAGCGCAGTGAAAGCGGAAAAAAATAACGGAATTTTGTCAGATGTTCCCTTAGGGATTCAAAGGATAGCTCGCGGGTTAGAAGCGGGAGATGGCCGTGTTTTTGTAACAAAAAAGGAGGCAGTGGACGCTGCAAAGATGTTAGTCGCTTTATCTTACCGACTTCCGCCGGAGGTGAGGGAGCGTACAAGAAGAGGAATAGAGAGGGCAAAAGAAACCGTTCTAGGAATGGATTCTTCTGTAGTAGACGAGGTCAATAGAATTTTGGTATTGCCGCAAAGTTTCACAAGGGAATCATTCGCTGACGATAATTTTTTCCGTCTTAAGAAGAATACTCCAAAAATTAGTAGAGGCGTTGTGGAGATAACCGCTGCCAATCTTGCCGAAGCTGATGGACAAGCATGTTGGGTAGCGTTGGTAAATCCGGATTTAATATCAATAAACATTTATATTGAATCAACAGGGGAATCTATTCAGGTTTCTGGAGAAGAATATTATAAGTGGCGTTTAATGGAAAGAGACTCTCAATATCTTGTAAAGAAGCTTGTAGAGCAAAATTCCTCTACCGCGAGGATGCATCTGGTAAAAGTGTAGTATAATTCATTTTATGTCTCAGTATATTCCTAAGACTATAGAAGAACCGTTAGTGGAGTCGTGGGAGAAAGAATCTTCCTATAAAGCGAAAGATTCTTCTTCCTCAAAAAAACTCTACGTGTTACCGATGTTCCCATATCCGTCCGGAGCGGGTCTGCATGTAGGGCACGTAAGGAATTACACCGGAACCGATGTGCTGGCACGATTTTTCCGGATGAACGGATACAATGTCCTTCACCCCATCGGGTGGGATGCATTCGGACTTCCGGCAGAAAACGCTGCAGTGAAAGCGAAAAAAAATCCGATGGACATGGTCCCGGACAATATCAAAACGTTCCAACGCCAGATGAAACGGTTGGGGTTTTCTTACGATTGGTCGCGGGAATTTTCCACGAGCGATCCTGAATACTATAAATGGACCCAGTGGCTATTCATCCAATTCTTCAAACTGGGGATGTTGTACAAAAAAGAGATGCCTGTGTATTACTGCGAATTCTGCAAGACTGGGTTGGCAGAGGAGGAGGTATTGCCAAATGGGACCCATGAACGGTGCGGCAAACCGATTGTCCGGAAGACTTTGCCCCAGTGGGTGTTTAACATCACCGCGTACGCAGACCGGTTATTGGACGATCTAGAGGGACTAGATTGGCCTCATGGGATTTTGGAAATGCAGAAGAATTGGATTGGAAAGAGCGAGGGAGCAGAAGTAAGATTTAAGCTTGTTTCGGGGCCTGCCTCGGAACAGCCCCAACACAAAAATTCCCCGTGTCGCGCCACCTGCCAACAGCATGAAATTAAAGTTTTTACTACTCGGCCGGATACGCTTTTTGGAGTGACTGCGGTCGTTCTTGCGCCGGAACATGAACTCGTTAAAAAGATCCTAAAGAACCATATCAAAATATCTATAAACTATTACAAAGATATTCAAAAATATGTTGAGCAAGCCGGAAAAAAACTTGATCTCCAACGGACCGACCTCAACAAAGAAAAAACCGGTGTTCCCACAGGATTATTTGCCGTGAATCCGGTCAACGGAGAAAAAGTACCTGTTTGGGTTGCAGATTACGTTTTGGGATACTATGGGTATGGAGCAGTAATGCTCGTACCCGCTCACGATGACCGGGATTTCGCATTCGCAAAGAAATACGGATTGAAAATAAAATACGTGATATCTAAAAATACAACCCTCCTTCGTCCCGCTGAGCGGGACTATGGCGGGCAAGTAGAGCAATCTAAAAATGGCTCAAAACCATATACTGGGTATGGGTATATGATTCCCTTAAAAGAGGTGGAGACTTTCTTTGAAGATTCGCGTTTTTTCAAGAATCCTGTTTCCTCTCAGGACTTTCATGCGATGGTTGTAAAAAAACTGGAAGGACTCCATATTGGTAAAAGGCAAGCCCAGTACAAACTGCGGGATTGGATCTTCTCGCGACAGAGGTATTGGGGCGAACCAATCCCAATGGTACATTGTGAGAAATGCGGTTGGTCTTCTATCCCAGAGGATCAATTGCCGCTGGAGCTACCCTATATCAAAAGCTACGAGCCTCCCAAAACTGGAGAATCTCCCCTTTCTCAAGTTAAGTCGTTTGTCAAAACCACCTGTCCGAACTGCGGAGGGGAAGCAAGGCGTGAAACCGATACGATGCCGAACTGGGCCGGAAGCTGCTGGTACTTTTTAGCTTTTTCATTTTGGGATAAGGAAAAAGCAAATTCCAAATCCCAAATACCCCGCTTCGCCAAGGCTACGCCGGGCGAGCCAAGCCCCAAAAAAATTCCAAATCCCAATAACCAAAACTCGAACTTGTTTGGAATTTGGAATTTGGAATTTGGTGCTTCTATTAAGAAGTGGTTGCCGGTTGACTGGTATGTGGGCGGGGCTGAACATGCGGTTCTTCACCTTTTATATTCCCGATTCTGGGTGAAGATGTTGTATGATCTAAAACTGGTTTCTTTTAAGGAACCCTTCTTAAGATTAAGAAATCAAGGGATGGTGTTGGGGCCGGATCATCAAAAAATGAGCAAGTCGTTGGGGAACGTGATCAATCCGGACGACGTGGTGAATGAGTTTGGAGCGGATACGATCCGGATCTATGAAATGTTCATGGCTCCCTACAATCAGGAGATTGCGTGGTCAACCCATGCCCTGCAGGGTGGGTACCGGTTTTTGAAGAGAGTGTGGAATCTATACGAAAAAGGAATTGAGAATTCAGATTTAAGAATTAAGAATCCTGAGACGAAGGAATTAAATCTGAAATTGAATAAGACGATTAAGAAGGTTACGAAGGACATTGAAGAACTGAAATTCAATACGGCAATTGCAGCAATGATGGAATTTATCAACGAATGGGAAAAACAAATTCAAAATTCAAAATTCAAAATTCAAAATTACAACTCAAAAGGCAAAACTAAAAAACCAGATAACAATGGAACAATTCAACAATTAAACAATTCATTCTCAACTTACCATGCCAAACGTTTCCTTCAAATTTTGGCTCCGTTCGCGCCATTTATCACCGAGGAAATTTGGAAAAACACGTTTAAGGAAAAAGCCTCCATCCACCTTTCCCGTTGGCCGCAGGTGGAGGAACATGCGCTGATGGATCCGGAGGTTGTGATTCCTATTCAGGTGAACGGGAAAGTGCGGACCGTCGTAAAGATCAAACATGCCGATATGACAAAAGAATCCGTCTTGGAGGCGGCGTTGAAAGATGAGAAAATTCAAAAATACGTGAAAGGAAAATCCTGCAAAATCCATTTTGTCCCTGGCCGCATCATGAATCTTATAGTAACGTAAAATACCCGGTCAAACTATGTTTTATTTACATCAAAAGCTGTCAAAATTACTATCCGCGTTAACCTACGAGGTTGTATATTGGGGCTTAGTATGATTTGAACAGGTTTTCATGACGGTCTATTTATAATGGTGTCGTTGCGGATGTAGACAATAAACTACAGGTTTAGATGGATTGGATTTGACAAACCAAAAAAAGTAATATAAAATGGAAATAGGTAGAGCGATAAGATGTCAATAACCATTGACGGTTTATCATTAAACCAGCAGAGCTGTGTTGAAGAACCAGCAGAGCTGTGTTGAAGAACCAGCAGAGCTGGTTTTTTTAAAAGCCCGCCATGAAATTTAAACTGGATAGAATACGGACAAAGGGCCAAGTAGAAGACCTTATCGCGAAAGAAGTCACAAAATTCTACTTAAAAACCTTAGGGGTTGGACCCAGGGAATCCCAAGTCTATATTCTCGAAGATATGGTGGTCGTAAGGTTGAAGGGACAGCTTCTCCCAATAGAACGGAATCTGCTAGCTCTCTCGAACAAAAAGGGAATAGAGCTCGTCAAAAATATTCGACAGGCTCTGCACGAAATAACAACGAAAAAATTAAGTACGCTGATGAAAAAAATATCCGGACATGCCGTCATAAGCTCTCACAGCGATATAAGTACGAAAACCGGTGAACGCGTTGAGATCTTCGTTTTGGATACGGATTATGAAAAAGAATTAAAACTTAAATTTTCGGACAGTCAACCGTAGAGACGGCTATTTTTACCCAGTAGTCAGTTACACGGTGAACTTCTTCATCTTATTATTAGGGGTGCCGGTGTAGTTGAAAGACTAACTTTTTAGCCGGTTAACTGCAAAGACTCTTCGTTTCCTTGTGAATTCATGGAGAAAAAACTCTGGGAATGGGTCGCAAACATTCTTTTTATTTCCAACAGCCTGTGTATTCTGATTTTGATTGAGATAGTTTTATACAGGTTTCCGTTCATAACGGTCTTTCTTGTTATTTTTTCCCTTACGCTTCGTGGGAATTTAAAAAACAGGAAGAATAGAATAGGTTGAATTACGACGGGAAGAGTCTTGGTTCTTGTTCTGAAGCCGAACGTAGCATATCTTCCTCCATTTTTAGAAATTTGTACTTAGAGTGCACGCGTCTCGCCTTAATAATTCTTTCTAGGCTCCAGGGTTTTTCAGGGTTGATGTTTCCTATGTGTCCTCGAAATGTTGTGCCGAAAAAACCTATTGCTTCCACACCTTCTACCTCGATGATCCTTGAGGAGTGACAGGTATCACCAGATCCTACGTCCACAATGACGTATCTTTGGCTAGGGTCCTGACGGCGGGTAAACACGTCTCCGAAGTGAATGGTGACGGGGGATAGTTTTTCTGGTTCTCCATTGGATTGTTCTACCATAATGTTTACCCTGAGCTTGCCGAAGGGTGAGCCCGTCGGGACTCGAACCCGAAACCAATAGCTTAAAAGGCTACTGCTCTACCAATTGAGCTACGGACCCTATTTTATTATTTTATCATTTCAAGCGAGCCATTTCAACGCTATACTACCACACTTACACACCTCCGAAGTGTATTAGAGCAACAAGATACTCCACATAGGAACTACGTGAACTTTTCTCGTTGTTTGATACGTTCAATCGACCGCTGGTATTCTGCATTCGCGCAAACAAATTCCTTATATCTCTTTCTATTCTGCTTAAACAAATCCAGAATGAATCCAGTATCACAGCGTTTTACAGTAACGTCCGTAATATATTCTCTGAACGATGATAAGTCATATGTTTCTATCTCCTTCGCGGTTTTTAACACATTTCCTGAATAAGGATTTAAATGGATATAGCGAGATGTATGGAGAAGTTGTTCGTGTCCGCGAATTCTCTTTGATTTGAATTGTGTAAGAAATAGTGGCCCGCTTCGCTTATATTTTTCGTTGTAATAACGAGTGATTGAATTCACAGTATCAGACATGAAACGGATCACTCCGTTATTCCGCTTTTGTTTAAGTAAAAAATGAAAATGGTTTGGCATAAGACAGTAGGCTAGGATTTCCACCTTATAATTTTTTTTGTTCCTAATTTTTTTATCAATCATTTTTCTTGTCGGCAAGGGGAGTCTCCGATAGTGTGAGAAGCGGATGCGCGAGGAACAGGAACGATAATATACCATAAGATGGAGAAAGATTTGAGACATTTCTTTCAGTTGAAAAAGATCTCTTTTATCCAGTGTCTTATTAAAAATGTGGTAAAAGCCCCCGTTTACAAAAATATCTTTTCGAGATGGCATAGATCTATATATCAAAAATATTCGTTTTTTTTATTTAATCAATGGATTAGAAGCAACGGAGCATATACTTTAGTTTGTTCCGACACTCTTTCCCACTTCGGAGGTGTGCGGAGTGGGAGTAGGAGTTTCATCCCACTGGTACCAAAGGCCCAGTTTTTGAAGGATTTCCTCTGGGGGACCATACAGATAACCGATCCCTTCCTGTTCATAAAATTTCACAAGATCTGGAGCCTTTTGCTGATATGCGCGTATCCTATCTCCGGACTTCCACGGTTTGTACGCACTTTCACTAAGTTGCAGATCTCCAAATTCTCCGAACATAAAACAAATAATGTTTCCAGACCCATCGACGCCAAACGTATGGTCAACAACCTTATTAAAGCATTGCATTACCGGATCAAAAACCATTACCCTTCCGCTTACTATATTGAACATAAGTGGCGTTGTGTTCAATTGAGACCACGCAGTACATAGGGGCATTTCACTAAGTACCCGTTGGCTTAGATTCAAGAATTCATGGGTCGGATCCCCAATCGTTTGCAGAAGGGTTCTACGAGTCGACTCAAGGGTACTTCCTATATATGGGAGTCTCTTCCTTACCCATGCTCTTACTGCGAATCGGCGTGCGGATAATTCCAGAGAAGTTACTACGCGGCTCTCCAACATAAAATATTGATCAGTAGTATACTGGATTCCTTATGATTTTTCCATCCTCAGGGTAAAAATATGCTATACTGTTTTTTTCATGAGCGCTATCATTTCGGTAAAAAATCTCACAAAACAATTCGGCAGACCGCCCAGCGTCTTCACCGCAGTAGATTCCATTTCTTTTTCCGTGGAAAAAGGGGAAATATTCGCTTTTTTGGGTCCGAATGGAGCGGGAAAAACAACAACGATAAAAATGTTAACCACCCTGTTGACTCCTACAAGCGGGAAAATACAGGTGAACGGATTCGATCCATCGCAGCAGCAGGACAACGTGCGCAAGTCATTCGGGATCGTTTTCCAGGATCCCAGCTTGGATGATGAGTTAACCACGT
>PEZG01000029.1:7007-9153 GCA_002774185.1 Candidatus Roizmanbacteria bacterium CG09_land_8_20_14_0_10_41_9
TCGCTCGAGGACTCCTACACCGGCCGAAGATCATGTTTCTTGACGAACCAACACTCGGTCTTGATCCTCAAACCCGGAATCACATCTGGAGCTACGTGCAGAATCTTAACAAAAAAGAGGGGATTACGGTTTTTTTTACAACCCATTACATGGAGGAAGCGGATCGGGTTGCGAATAGGATTGCGGTAATAGACCATGGCCATATTGCGGCAATGGGTTCTTCGGATGAGCTGAAAAAACAGACGAGTACAAAAACCCTGGAAGATGCATTCTTGTCTCTGACCGGAAAGAAAATCCGCGAGGAGTCAGCCGGGACGATTGATCAGTTGCGCATAAGACGGCGCATGTTTAAAAGATAACCCCTATGTCAACAATCTATGTTTTATGGCTGCGCCAATTGAAACGGTCCTTACGATCCCGATCAAGAATCATCGGTTCCCTGGGTCAACCTATTCTATTCATGGTGGCTCTTGGGTTTGGGTTTGGTCCCATTTTTCAAAAAGCAGGCGGCGGCAACTATATCCAGTTTTTGGTGCCGGGCATCATTGCGCAAAGCGTTCTTTTTACTTCAGTTTTTTCCGGAATCGAAATCATCTGGGATAGGCAGTTCGGTTTTTTAAAAGAAACCCTTGTTGCTCCGGTTTCGCGCCTCGAGATCATGATCGGTCGCACGCTTGGAGGTTCAACGATTGCAGTATTCCAGGGGATCCTGGTTTTTTTGATTTCTCTAGCCATTGGTTTTCGACCGGCAAGTTACATCAATATTCTCTTATCTCTGGTTTTCATTTTTCTCATCGCAGTTCTTTTTACCGCACTGGGAACTGCTATAGCATCAGCTCTAGATGATATCCATGGTTTTCAGCTTATTATGAACTTTCTCATCATGCCGCTTTTCTTTTTATCCGGCGCCCTGTTTCCCTTAAATAATTTGCCGTCCGTATTGAATATCATAACCCGAGTGAACCCTCTTTCCTATGGTGTGGATGGGTTACGCGGCGCACTCATCGGAGCCAGCCATTTCGGATTGATGACGAATTTTTTTGCGCTGTCGGCTATTACCGTTGTTCTCCTTTTTGTCGGAAGCTACTTGTTTTCAAAAATCCAAATTTAACGGACGTATTTTTTATTGAATTCAGATCCTGAAGACTATATAATTAGCTATGGAAAATGAACAGCGCACTATCTTCTTTGGATTAGACCCTAACGTAAGGAAGGAGATACTGGGCCAGATCGAAGAAAATGAAAAAACGTCGCAACGTGAGCGGAGAAATAACGAACATTTTGGACAGTATGGAAATGGAAGATGGTGTATTTATGGGAAGGGACTTGATGATTACATGCTTACGTTTTCAAGCGTCTGTAAGTTGCCGGATCTCTATGCTTTTCTACAAGGGAGAGGAGAAATGGGTAGGGGAGTGTATGCCCTGGATTTTATGGGAGAAGGGACGGCTATCAGAGATTTGGGGGGAAGGATATCAGGGGGAGCGTTTGTCACTTTAACCGATCGTCGACCAGCAGAAAAGAGAGTCCATGATAAAGAACATAATATTAATCCAATTATTGGAGACGTTTTTCTTCGTGACACCTGGCGCCGTATCGATCAGATAGTGAAGGAATTCGGAGGATTTGATCTTATTTTCTGCCGGCCTGAAGGAGGTTTAAATACACTTCTGGAAAGTATACAACCCCATATGCTCGTGTTTGAAAAATTGCTCCAACTATTAAAAGAAGACGGCGGAATGCTTCTTTCCCAGATACCAAACGCGATTACAAGAGAAACAAGTATTACAAGATGGATTTTAGAAGCGGCAGTTTCACATCCGGATGTAGAAATACTATATGGAGAATCTCATAGTCCCAACAGATGCGCGAGATACGTTCTTGGCTTGGTAAAAAAACATTCTCCAAGACGTATTACATCTTTTGCGCAACAAACAGATAGAGCTCAATTGGTAACAGCGTAATTCACGAAGTATTTTCCAAAAGTTGATTAACACTGGTATGGGGAGTAAAATACATTCATGAAAGTTCAAGAACATACGCTTTCCAATGGTCTTCGCATCCTATTTATTGATACGGATGCTTTTCCGACATTGACGACGCTTCTTCTTGTCGGCGCGGGTTCGCGGTACGAAAATGAAAAAAA
>PEZG01000029.1:9193-14902 GCA_002774185.1 Candidatus Roizmanbacteria bacterium CG09_land_8_20_14_0_10_41_9
GGGAGAAAAAAATATCCCAACTCGTTCGTTATCGCGTCCACGATTGAGGGTTTGGGAGGAATTTTTAACGCATTCACCTCAAAAGATCACACAGGATACTGGATAAAATCAACGAACGAACATTTTGAAACAGTGACGGATGTTCTGTCCGATATGGTACTGCATTCAGCGCTGGCAGAAGAAGAAATCGAACGGGAAAAGGGGGTAATTACGGAGGAAATCAATTTATATGAAGATACTCCCTACCGGCGGGTGAACGAACTTTTTGAGGGTTTGCTCTACAAAGGGAATCCTTTGGGATTTGAAATTGCAGGCACAAAAGATACGGTGAGGACATTTGATCGCGCAACATTCACAAATTACATGGATGCGCTCTATAAACCAGAGAATGCGGTATTGGTGGTGGCGGGGGGACTAAATAAAATTAAGAGTTTAGAATTAAGAATTAAGAATTATATAGATATTATCGAAGAGAAATTCTCAAAGTGGAAGAAAGGGGAAAAGGGGTCGTTTAACCGAGTGGTTGAGAATCAGAAAGAGCCCCAGATTCTTATTAAGAATAAGAAAACCGAGCAGGTGCATTTCTGTTTGGGGTTCCGTGCATTTTCATTTCGCGACAAACGCAAATATGCCCTCAATCTACTTTCCCTTCTTTTGGGTGGGGGAATGTCTTCCCGGCTTTTCATTGAAGTCCGCGAACGCCGAGGCCTATGTTACTATATTTCAACCGGTCGTGAATTGTATCATGATGTAGGAAATATTGTTACGCAAGCAGGTGTTACGAGCAATCCCGAAAAAGTGAAGGAAGCGATACGGACCATTTTGCAAGAACATAAAAAAATCATTCAAGGAGACGTAAAAATAGAGGAATTAAATCGTGTCAAAGAGCTTCTCAAAGGAAGGCTTCTTCTATCAATGGAAGACTCGTCAAATATAGCCTCATTTTTTGGAACAAAGCTTATCCTGGAGGACAAAATACAAACTCCACAAGATATGATACGGGAAATAGAATCGATAAAAGTTGCCGATGTAACACAACTTGCCGGACAAATTTTCCGTCCGGAGAATTTAAATTTAGCTCTCATTGGTAATCTAACACAAAATGACATTTCATCGAAAGACCTCTTCATTTAATAATTCATTTACACTTGAATTGTTAGGATAATAAAAAACCTTACTTTCGTATAAACATATTATACGAATTCCTTACTTTTCCCATCTATTTTTGAGCTTTTCCCCATCTTCCTATTGACATTTTTCCTGAATTACTTTAGTTTTATTGTAGGGACGGGGTTCTATTATTATTGTATTGTAGTGGGAAAAAAATGAGTGACGAAGATTCAATAAATTCGCATAATAACAATCTAAATATTAAAAAAACCGGATTTATTTTCCTGTTATCATTCTTCCTTGTTCTTTTTTTAACCCATAAAATTTTTCTTAAGCCGGTATCTGCAAATACGGAAACTATTTCGACGCGAGCGGACTTTGATGTTGGGTATTACGAAGGAACCGAGGGGAAAAGTAAGGAAGGAGAACTTCGGTTAAAAGCAAAGGGTTCCTGGGTCCCTCGCGTATGGAGATCGCCGAACCTGCCTCTTAACGATCAATCTGCGATTGTGAGCGATGGGGAATATATCTACCTTATTCCTGGAACTGACAATGAGTTTTACCGTTATCTCCCTTCCGAAAACCGGTGGCAGGCTCTGGCAAATGCTCCGCACACTGCCTACCAAGGAGCGGATCTTGTTGTTGTGGGGGATTATGTGTACGCTTCCTTTGGAGGGTTTCAAAAAGCATTTAGTAGGTATTCTATCCGCGAAAACACGTGGACCGATATGGCGACGACCCCAGAGCTCATGTCCACCGGAAGTTCGCTCGCGGCGAATTCAGGAGGAACGATCATTTATGCACTAAAGGGAGGAACGAATACGGATTTCTGGGCGTATAATATTGTCTCAGGTGAGTGGGAGACAAAAGAAACCACCCCATTGACAGTCGGAGCAGGCGGAACATTAGTTGAACATGACGGATATCTATACACTCCACGAGGAGGTAATACCGGTGTTTTTTTACAATATGAAATTTCAAGTGGATTATGGAGTTCGTTTCCCGGGCCAACCGGAATAACCTTTAATAGCACCAACAATGCGACCGTAGTGGATGATGCGATTTACATAACTCGAGGTTCAAACAAGACTACATTCTATCGATACAATATCAGCGGTTCGTGGGATACCCTTCCCTCCCTTCCCTACGGAACACAGTATGCAGGAGTAGTTTACAACACATACGATGACTATATTTACATATTCCGCGGAGCAGGAACTTATGATATTTGGAAATACAATTATTCGGGCGCCGGTTCGTATGTGGGCCCGATGAATCTGCACTTTAACCCCTCTATGTCAACCGATCTTCAGTATTACGATGGGAATATTTATGCCCAGACCAACACCAACATAATGTATCAATACAATCTTGCCGCAGGTACCTGGAATACGCTAACAAGCGATACAGCTCCGGCAGCTTTTATTGCTACTCAGGATTTCAAAGGAGTTGTCGCGGGGACGAGCATTTATTATTTTCAAGGATACAATGATCGGAGTTTTTGGAAATTTACACCAGATCTTCCAGCCGGTTCCCGATGGGCAACGCTTCCTGACACGCTCGCGACGGTACTATATGGAGCCGGGATGACTACGTTGAGTATTGGAGAAACTCAGTATATTTATACAACGCGAGGAGGTGTATCCAATAAATTCTATCGTTTCAACGTTCAAGGAAATACATGGGATGATGCTGGAGCCGCAGACCTTCCTAACGACGCAGAGGTTTCAAACGGATCTCAGTTGGTGAGCGATGGCACCTATATCTATCTTCTTACCGGCAACTACACAAATTCCCTGATGAAATTTGATGCGTCAGTCGGAACTGGAGGAACCTGGACATCACTGGGGATGTTGCCGTTTGCGTCCTATTACGGAACAGAGGCAGAGATGCAAAATGGAAAAATATACGTCCAAGCAGGATATTCAAAAGGGGATTTCTGGGAGTATTCTGCGGCAAATGGATGGCGTAGATTGGCAGATCAATCGCTTACCTATCCATACAATTTAGGTCCCTACCGAGGAGGTTCTCTTACATCAATCGGAGCTGGAACGTTTTATTCAATTCGAGGGTATTTGATAAATAATGTTTATGATACCCAGATGCAAGTTTATGCGGTGGATGATTCGGATTATATCCCTAGCGGTACATGGATCAGTGATACTATAGATTTGGGTACGGTGACCGCATGGGATCCGACAGAATCTCTTAGTATATCGAGTACTACACCCGGAGACTCCAGTATTGCGGTTCGTACCCGTACTAGCATAGATAATTCAACTTGGTCTGCGTGGGGTTCGGTTGTTGACGGATCCGTCCCTTCCCCGGTCCGTCGGTATATGCAAGTGGAAGTGACATTGAATGCAACCTCCGGTACCGGAGCAAACCAGACTCCGATTCTTCATTCAATCTCTATAAATTATACGGGTGATCAAACTAATCCTTCCAACCCTTCAACCGTGAGCGCGGCTTCCCAATCCTCAGGAGGAGTACCGATCGCAACGGGGAACACCTATAAATATCCTAACCCCTATTTTTCCTGGAGCGGGGCAAGTGATCCTGGAGGATCTATTGCGGGATATTATGTGTATTTCGGAGCGAGTTTAACCGGAAATCCTCAAACAGACGGAAGTTATCAAACCGGTTCTACATATATAGTTACTACGCCACTCACAAATGGTCAGAACTATTATTTACGTTTGGAAACATTAGATTCTGCCGGTAGGACAAGCGGCGGAACAACAGCTTTTGTGTACGGGTACAATGGGCCGAATGCCGCAGATTCTGTTACGGCAACGGAAACTTCCGATTTCGAGAGTGGAACATTGGTTGGGACAACAGCTGTCGGAGGACAACTGAAGCTTCAAGGAAAAGCAGGATACTGGGAGCAGGAAAAACTGAGTTTGGCACCCGCTGCAGTTTCCTATGGTTCCGCGATTACTTATGATTCCGCGAACAGCCGATTATATGTGCTTCGAGGGAATTCCTCTGCGCTCTTCGCCTATGATCTGCTGACGGATACCTGGTCTTTGAAGCAGGGTACCGGTACCGGAGCAGATTACGTAGTAAGCTATGGAGACATGTGTGAAGGAGATGGGGATTCACTCTATGCCTTTAGGGGTGCAAATACGAGCACTTTCTGGAAATATGACATAAGCGATGATCAATGGTATTCAGCTCCTAATACACTTTCAACGGTGTGGCGTGACTCGGCATTAGTTTATGACGGATCGCAATATATCTATGCGATCCGAGGTTATTCCGTTACGGCAAACAGCGATTTTTACCGCTATGATACCGGTGATACGGACAGCTGGGAAGCATTGGATTCCATAAACTTTGGCGGAGTGAATGATCAACAGGACAGTAATGTATATATGGGAGCGGATCTTGCATATGGGAATGGAAACGTGTATGCAATTCAGGGAAGCAACGGATCTCCCAATTACCGTACTGGTTTTGCAGCGTATGATACAAACACCAATTCTTGGAGCCAGATGCTGAATCTTCCCGTAGCCCCGTATCAAGGAGCACAGATTGAGTACGATTCCGCAACCGACTCCATCTATTATCTAACGGGAAACGGGAAGCCCTACTTGTATCAATATAATATTACGGGACAAACATGGACAAAGCTTCCCGATGCTCCAGCAGTATTTTACTGGGGGACCGCAATGAAAAACGTGAATGGGGTGCTTTATATCATTCGAGGAAATACGACTTCCATGTATAAATACGATATCAGCAAAGCTTCATGGCTTATTCCTAACCGCGGTTTTTTTGGCGACGTATACCGAGGGACGACATACCTAAGCTTTACTACAGGCTCGGATATCATAAAAGGATCGGGAAACGAATACTATATGACACGGGGACGTTTTGACAATAGATTTTTCAAATACGATTCAGTTAGCGGTGAAAAGGTGCAGCTTGCCGATATGCCGGTTTCCCCTTATACCGGAGCAGAACTCGTATATGCAGGCGATATTAATAAAGTTTATGCGACGGCAAATACGTATCAATCAAATCTGTTTGTGTACGATATTCCGACAGATACCTGGAGTACTACCGGTGATTCAACTCCTTATAATTCTGCAGCCGGAACAGCAATGGTGTATGACGGCTCACGGTACATGTATTGGACCCAAGGAGGTGCAACGCGGATGTACCAATATGATACGGAGGGAGCTGCTGGATCGCGGTGGACCCTGATGGCGACGAATGCAATTGCTGCCTTCGGAGCAGGAGGAGACATCTTATACAAAGACGGATACGTTTATGCCCTCCGGGGAAGAACCACCCTCTCTTTTTACCGGTTTTCTCCGCCAGCACTGGTTGGAGGAACGGGTTTGTGGTCTGATGCCGCAGTTGCGGATCTTCCGGCCGGTGCAACAATCGGTGCGGATGGATTTCTCATGGACGGGGGAAGTGACTCAAACGGAAATTATATCTACGCGTGTCGTGCAATCAACCTGCCGCTCTGCTATAAATATACGGTTGGTTCGGACTCGTGGAGCGCGATTGCAAATGCACCGGCTGCGATTGGCGCAGGAGGAGCCGGAGCATCAGACGGGGCAAGCAAATTTTTAATGACATCCG
>PEZG01000043.1 GCA_002774185.1 Candidatus Roizmanbacteria bacterium CG09_land_8_20_14_0_10_41_9
GCAAGGAAATCAATTTTTGTCCAATTTTTGACATGGTTACCAAATATTAAATAGTAATTCTCCTCCCACTTTTTCTTTCTTCGCTTCTACATGGGTCATGATACCCTTTGGGGTTGAGAGGATTGAGTATCCGAATCCTCCGATAACTGGCTTTAACGTTTTATAGCTAACATAATATCTTGCTCCAGGCTTTGAGTAAATCTTTACATCGGTTAGGCCCGGTACCCCATCGGCGTACGATAGGAATATCCTTATTTTTTTGATGCTTTCTCCCTCGATAGTATACTTTTTCACGTATCCCAATTCAGCGAGTTTCTCCAAGATATTTTCTTTGAATACTGAGTATGGTGCCTCGATATCAACCTTCCTTGCTAGGTAGCCGTTTTTAATCCGAATGATTAAGTCTATTACTGAGTGTTCCATAGTGTCTTTAGGTTGCCTCGGTTATTTTTTTTGTAACTTTACCGTGACTTCTAAATGTCCGCGTCGGTGCGAATTCGCCTAGCCGATGTCCGACCATGCTTTCTGAAACGAGGATTTCAATGAATTTTCTCCCGTTGTGTACCGCTAACTTATGTCCCACGAACTCGGGAGAAACCTGGGAATCCCGCGCCCATGTTTTGATCGGCGCGATATCTTGAGTTTTTTTCTGCCTCAGTACCTTTTTTAGTAATCTTTCGTCTATATAAGGTCCTTTCTTAAGTGATCTTGACATAGTATGTTACCAAGAAATTTTTCTAACTCCGGGAATTTCTCCCTGCAATGCTTTTTCTCGAAAACAAATCCGACACATACCAAACCTTCTCATATAGGCACGAGCCCTCCCGCACAGGGGACATCGATTACGCATGCGAACTTCGTATTTTTGCTTTTTCAAAAATTTCACTACACTGGATTTTTTTGCCATAGTTATTTTTTAAAAGGAACGCCTAATGCCTGAAATAACTTTTTTCCTTTTTCGTGACTTTTCGCATTGGTAACGATGGTCACTTCTAGTCCTCTTAACTTATCTATTTTGTCATAATCGACCTCGGGAAAAAGGGTTTGTTCGGAAAACCCTATGTTTAAATTCCCATTTGAATCTATGCTTTTCTCGCGAACCCCCCGAAAATCTTTCAGACGCGGAATAACTATCTTCACTACCTTTTCAAGAAAACTGTACATCTTTTCTCCTCGAAGCGTCACTTTTACTCCTATCGGCAAGTCTTTCCGTATTTTGAATGCCGAAATAGATTTGCGAGCCTTGGTAATCACAGGCTTCTGTCCCGTAATGACCGCCAACTGCTCTCTTATCTTCTCAAGAACCCCTTTGTTGGTGACTGCCTCTCCCGCACCAACATTCACGACGACCTTCGTTACTTTGGGCGTCTGCATGGGGTTTTTCAACTTCAGCTCCGTCCCTAGTTTCTTTTTCACCTCATTGTTGTAAAAATCTTTAAATGACATATTGTTGGATAAATTAAATTTCACTTTCACATTTTTTACAGATTCTGATTTTTTTATCTTTTCCTAGCTTATAACCGATCCTCGTGGGCTTGTTACATTTTGGACAGATGATCATAATTTTAGAAACGTCCATGGGCCGTGGAATTTCAACAACCCCTCCCTGGGGCATTTTTTCGTTTTTCTTGATATGTTTTTTGTATAGGTTTATCCCCGGGATCACTACTTTCCCTGCTTTTTTGTACACGCGTTCGATGGTTCCCTCTCGACCTTTATCTTTACCCGCAATGACTCTAACTTTATCTCCTTTTTTAATTTTCATATCAGTAAATTTCCTCGGCCAAACTCGCAATTTTTGCAAAACCCGCGTCCTTTATTTCTTTCGCAATGGGTCCAAAAATCCTCGTACCTTTTGGGTCTTTTGTATCTTTAGCTGCTAAAATCACGCAGGCATTTTCGTCGAACCTAATGTAACTCCCGTCGCTTCTTCTTGTTTCCTTTTTTGTGCGAACGATGACAGCGGGCAACACCTCTCCCTCTTTTACTTGAGCAAAAGGGATTGCTTCTTTCACCACAACATGGATGATTTCACCCACATATGCATAGCGACGGTTTCCTTTTTTCGGCATACCGATCATGTAGGCCTTTTTACCCCCCGTATTATCTGCTACCGCCAATATAGTTCTCAACTGTATCATAACGATTTAGTAATTTTTTTGACAACTTGGAAATGCTTATTTTTAGAGATGGGCCTCGTCTCCTCTATCTCCACGGTATCACCAACCTGAATAGTCTTATCTTCGTTATGCGCGAGATATTTTTTCCTTCGCGTAATGACTTTCCGATACACCGGATGGCGGAATTTGCGGTCCACCGCAACGGTTACGGTTTTTTGCATTCCTGTCGATGTAATTAATCCTATACATGTCTTTGCCATACTTGTTTACTTTGTTCCTAATGTTTGTAATTTTTTCTTTTCGCTTATAATTGTCAAGGCAACGGCTAACCTTTTCTTTTTCTTAGGAATCAGGTTACTGTCTTTTGTGGGGTTTACTCCGCGTTCAAGCTGAAGCTTGGCGAGTTCTTCACCCATCTGCGCCACCTCATTCTGTAATGCTTCCAGCGATTTGTCTCTCAAATCTCCAATGGTTTTTTTCATGACGATTTGGTAATAATTTTTGTTTTGACCGATAGTTTTGATGCGACATTTTTCAGCACCTTGATACTTTCCGGCAATGAAAGCCCATCTATCTCAAAGAGGATTTTCCCAGGGACCACTGAGGCTACAAACCACGCCACATCCCCTTTACCCGCTCCCATGGTTACTTCTGGTGGTTTTTTGGTAAATGGCTTATCCGGAAATATTCGTATCCAAAACTTACCCGCTTTCCTAGTGGACCTTGCAAATACGACTCGTGATGCTTCAATTTCTCTATCTTTTATCCAGCCAGCACTCATTGCCTTGAGACCATAGGTTCCAAAGTTTAACCTATCGCCCTTTACGGCTAGCTTTCTCCAAATACCTCTAAACTGTTTTCGATATTTCTGTCTCTTCGGTGACAACATATTTCAAATTTAAAGTTTAAAGTTCAAAATTAAAAGTTTTAGTTTCTTTTCAATTTCAAATTGCAACTTTGAACCTTGCACTTTGAATTTTTAATTTTAATCATCTACAAATCCATACTTTAACGCCTATATATCCAGACTTTGTCAGTGATGGATATATTGCGAAATCCACATCTTCCCGAATGGTAGATGTCGGGACGGTCCCTACAAAATATTTTTCCCGCCGAGAAATCTCTGATCCTGCGATTCGCCCGCCCAATTGGATTTTTACTCCTTTCGCTCCGGCTTCCATGACCCGGTTCAATGCATTATGCACAACGGATCGATGGGGGAAATTTCGAACCAGCTTTTCCGCAATGGTCTGCGCGACAAAATATGCATTCAGGTACGGTTTCTTAACGGGTTCTATTTTTAGATCTATTTTTGTTTCTTTTCCTTTTGACCCAAGTCGCAAAAAATTCACAATATGATGTTTAATCTCCTCTAACCCTTTACCTCCTCGACCGATGATCATCCCGGGCTTCACCGAGTAAATAATAAGTATAATTTTATTAATGGCTCTTTCTATGTCAACTTGTGTCACGGATGTGAATGATAATTTTTTCATAAGGAATTTGCGAATGTGAGCGTCCGAGATGACAGCCTCGCGGTAGGCTTTCTTTTGCGAAAAAAACCATCTTGAACTCCAGTTATTTGTTACGCCTAGACGTAATCCTTTCGGATGGACTTTTTGACCCATATTATTATGTTTTCTTCAAACTAACTTTTGAGCTTTTTTTCTGCACTGCAGGTCTTTCTGCCTCAAGAATGATCCGTATATGCGCAAATCTTCTTACGATAGGTTTTGGCGTTCCTCTTCCTCCTGGCTTATATCGCTTCATCTTCTGACCTTCCTCAATAGACAGAGATTTAAATTTTATCAAATCCTCGCTCACTTTAAAACTCTGTTTCGCATTGGAAAGAGCTGAGTGAATAGCCTTATAGAGTATCTTCGCCGAGTGATGAGGCGAATAGAACAAGTAATCCAACGCCTGCGTTGGTTTCATTTTTTTTATTGACGGTACGAGAAATCGAACTTTTTTCGGCGATATTCGTTCATTTTTTAAATAGGTCTTTGATTCCATATGCATTAGGTTTACTTTTTAACGATAAATTTATTGCTCCATTTATTTTTTTTCCTGGTTTTTTTTCCACGCGCAGGCTTTCCCCATGGGGTTTTCGGATGCATCCCCTCTCCAGATCTGCCCTCTCCTCCTCCATGAGGATGGCTCCTTGGATTTTGGGCAGTCCCCCGAACTGTGGGACGAATCCCCATGTGGATTTTTCTTCCTGCTTTGCCGATTACTTCATACTTATGTTCAACGTTACCGACCTGACCTACCGTAGCATAGGCATCTGCGAAAAATTGTCTCACCTCTCCGGAAGGAAGCTTGAGATGAATATATGGACCCTCTTTTGCGATGACAACCGCACATGTTCCCGCTCCCCTCATCATTTGACCGCCTTTTCCTGGATATAGTTCAATGTTATGGACTTCTATACCTAAGGGGATGTTTTTAAGTGGAAGAGCATTCCCTATTTTTATATCGGCATTATCAGCAGAAACAATCGTATCGCCTACTTTTAAACTTTTGGGATGAAGGATATATCGACGTTCTCCATCTTTATATTCCAGTAACGCAATATGAGCATTCCTATTGGGATCATATTCTATCTGCATGACTTTGGCCTCCATATCCCTTTTGTCACGCTTGAAATCAATGGTCCTATAATACCGTTTTTGTCGCCCTCCCTGGTGTCTTACAGATACTTGCCCAGAGGAATCCCTTCCCGAATGTTTTTTTAAAATACGGGTAAGTTTTTTTTCTGGCCTTTTAGTAAAGGATGCTTTAGTATTGTCCATGGTTTATGTCTGTGGGAATAAGTCAATTTTTCCACTTTTTAATGAAACATATGCGATCTTCCTTTCCGGAAGCTGCTTTTTACTCATCTTTTTGCCGACTTTTCTCTCTTTGCCTTTTCTTACCATGATCCTGACTTTTGACAGTTCTACTTTATATAACGTTTCCAGGGCACGCCTTATCTGGATTTTGGTCGCCTTAGGATTCACCTGGAACATGTACACGGTCCCCTTTGCCAGGTTCGTTGCCTTTTCTGTCAACATGGGATTCCAAATGATCTGATTAATTTTCATTTCGATTTTTGGGAATGACTCCCTAACTTCAAGAGCGATTCCTTCCATAATAGAATTTTAGCGTGGGTTAACACATCGTACGCATTCAATGAATTCGCATCAGTAAAATCAATGCCCTTAATGTTCCTTGAAGCCAGAATTAAAGAACGGCTTTTCCCCATTTCAGGCAACACCAATAGTAAGGATGCGGATTTGAGTTGGGAAGTGTTAAGGAATTGAACGAACAATTTGGTTTTGGGCTCCATGCTTAAAAACCTTTCATCTAATGCGATTATTCCATTTTCTTTGTCTTTTAAACTCAGAGAGTAAAAAAGTGCGAGTTTTTTTTGCTTTTTATTTAGTTTCAAGGAGAAGTCTTTCGGTCTTGGCCCACCCACGATTCCTCCGCCAACAAATATCGGCGCTTTGATGCTTCCATGGCGAGCGCGACCCGTCCCTTTTTGCCGATAGATTTTTCTCGTTGAACCTGTCACTTCGCTTTGGGTTTTTGTGGACGCATTTCCCTGCCTTTGGTTCGCTAAGTATACTCGCACATATTGGGAAAGGAGTTTTGGATTCTTTTCTATTAAGAATATTTCTTTCGGAAGTTCAAGATTTCCTTTTGTTTTACCATGCATGTCATAAATAGGAATTTCCCTCACGGTTTTTGCTTTGGAAGCGACCGGGGTTTTCTTCTTCGATATTGTTGGTGACTTTTTTTTCATCCTATTTATCTTGAACTTCTAACTCGAATTAAACTTCCTAATGCTCCGGGGATTAATCCCTTAATCAATAATCCTGTATCAGATGTATCCAGAACCACAAGACGCCTCACGGTTGTTGTATCTCCCCCCATTCTTCCCGCCATCCGTTTCCCCTTATAGACCCTTCCGGGAGTTGTGGTTTGGCCGATTGATCCTGGAGCTCGCTCCCTGTCAGACTGACCGTGCGTGCGTGGCCCTCCTTTAAAGTGATGTCTTTTCACTACCCCTTGGAATCCTTTTCCTTTTGAAATACCCGTTGCATCGATATATTCACCTTTCTTAAAAAGCGTACTTGGTTTCAATTCGTCACCGATAAATAATTTGTTTTCTCCGATTAAAATGCCTTTTTTACCCTCTTCTTCAATCGGTTTCACCATGCCCGCATAGGGCTCGATCCGAAACTCCCTTAAAAAACGAAGCTGGGTTTTCACCCCAGCTTTTTTAATCTCGCCTTCTACGGATTTGTTAATATTTTTCCCTTGATCAAATCCGAGCTTAAGGGAAAAATATCCGTGTTTCTCGGGTGTTTTGACTCCGAGGAGATAACACGGATTCGTTTGAATAAAGGTTGTTGGAACCCGAATCCCTTTTTCGGTGATAGACTGTGAATGCCTGATTTTCTTTCCAAGTATGAACCCTGCCATGTGTGTTTGAAAACTGGACAAAAAAATAGCCCCAGATTGGGGCTTTTCCCTATTCCAATCCGGATCCTATTTCATTTAGAATTTTCCTCGGCTAGGAAAACTAACATTGCAATTATTATATACCATTCTCTCTGAATGTGCAATAGCTTCTCTTGACCGCGAAAAAGATGGTTAGCAAACAAGAAGATATGATGATTACATTTTAACCCCAACCTCAACGCCAGCAGGAAGTTCCAAATGCATGAGAGAATCAATGGTCTGGTTGGTTGGGTTTACGATATCAATCAGCCTTTTGTGAATTTTCAAACCGAAATGTTCCCTCGCATCCTTATCAATAAACGAAGACTTGTTTACAACATATACCTCCACTTTAGTCGGTAAAGGGATTGGGCCAATTACGGACGCTCCAGTCCGTATAGCTGTATCAACGATCTTCTGACAAGTTTCATCGATAAGCCGATGATCGTACGCCTTTAATCTGATTCGAATCCTTCCTTTGGGCATAATTTAAAGGTGCGTCAAGGAAAACTAAAATATACTGCTGAATAATTACTTAATTATCTTGGTTACAACGCCTGCACCAACTGTGTGTCCACCTTCCCGTATAGCGAATTTCAAACTCTCTTCGATCGCTACTGGATAGATGAACTTACCGGTAATTTTGATGTTGTCTCCCGGCATTACCATCTCTACCCCGGCCGGAAGAGTTACCTCGCCTGTTACATCCGTTGTTCGAATGTAAAACTGTGGCCGATATCCTTTAAAAAAGGGCGTGTGTCTACCGCCTTCTTCTTTGGTCAGTACATAAATTTCCGCTTCGAATTCGGTATGGGGAGTTATGGTTCCTGGTTTTGCAATCACTTGGCCACGCTCCACGTCACCTTTTTCAATTCCCCTAAGGAGAAGTCCGACATTATCACCGGCCCTCGCGTCGCTTAGGGTCTTCCTAAACATCTCAATCCCTGTGATGACGGTTTTCTTTGTGGGCTTCAACCCTACGATCTCCACTTCGTCATTCACTTTTAAGGTGCCCCTGTCCACTCTTCCTGTAACAACGGTTCCTCTTCCTTGAATGGTAAATACGTCCTCGATGGACATAAGGAACGCTTTGTCAATGGGCCTTGCGGGTTCAGGGATATATTCGTCAATCTTTTTGATCAATTCTTCGATGGACTTTAGTCCTTCTGGATCGTCTTGCAGGGCTTTTAGAGCGGATCCACGGATGACAGGAACTTTGTCACCCGGAAACTTGTATTTCTTGAGAAGGTCTCTTACCTCCATTTCAACTAGGTCAAGAATTTCCTTATCCTGCACCATATCTACCTTATTCAAAAAAACGATGAT
>PEZG01000032.1 GCA_002774185.1 Candidatus Roizmanbacteria bacterium CG09_land_8_20_14_0_10_41_9
CCGGATTCCTTTTGATGATACAAAGGTAATGGCAGGGGTAGGATTAATGGTCAATCCACTTGTAACGGTCCTTTTAGAATTCAGATAACCAAAAAGCGAAATCAGGCCGAAAATCACCAGGAATAGTATTCCAACATAAAGTGGGATGCTGTTCGGCCTTTTTACCGGTGCCATTTCCTGGGTTTTAGTAACTAAAGTAGGAGATTGAATTGAAGTAACCGTTGATCCTTCTTCGAATTTAGGTATATCTGGACGCTTTGCGCGAATCGTTTCCTTTCGAAAAAGGTAGAGTTCATAGATGATAAATCCCAGCGTTATAAAAAAAGCGACAATGCTTATCTTGTTAAATGAAACCAATACAGTAACGATATCCATATATCCATTCTACTCAAGACAAAGTTCAAAATGCAAGTAGTAAACCCGCACCCAAAATAAGAAGCGAGGTCCCTGTAAGGATGTATCCCTTGAAGGAAGATCCTGATACCGGTTGGGTTGGGGTCACAGAAAGGGGCACTGTTGGAGCAACGGTACTTGTAGGTGACGGTGTAATGATTGTTGGTTCTCCGCTTGCCTCTCCCAGGACCTGCTCGCCGCTTTTAGCGATGGAAAACCTTCTTCGTACTTTAATTTCTTTTTTTTGTTCATCCTGTGCGACCATAGTTACCGTATATGAGCCAGGGGTAAGATTTTCACCAAGAGTAAGTTTCCAGTACCCCTCCGTATCTGTTTTTACCCTATTGGAGATGGTTTTTTTTGAATCCACAAGAACAATGATGTCCGTATTTGGAAGGGCAAGTCCCTTGATCAGAGGGGTTTTTCCGGGAATCACTGCATTTTCTTTTGGATATAAAATGTCGTAGACTTTTTTTTCTTCTTGGTCTTGGGACGTGCTAACGGACAGCACTTCGCTTTCCTGATGTAAAAACTGATAGTCGTTCCCAATGAGAATTGTCTGGGGCAATGGACGGACATTGGCAAGATTTGCCTTGATCGTCGAGATTTTATTGTCTTCGCTGATGATTTGTAGGATGAAAACATCGCTTGAAGTGAGAGTGGGTATTTTTTTTCCTTCGGAATCAAAAATGTCTGTGTTTATTGGGATAAGCCAATCCCCTTTCGTTTTTGTTTGAGTTGAAAGAAGGTATTTGGATTTCACAGAAAGCAAAACAATTGCGTTTTCCAGAGGTTGGCCATCCGACTCCACTACCTTCCCGTATGTCAACTGGAGGTTTTTTGTATTTGTGTCTTTCAATGGGGTTATGAAAGAAAAAGGTTCGCCCGTAGCATCTGTCAATACAGAATTTTCGTCCCTCACGATTTTGAAAAAATAGCGCTTCGATGGCTCTAAATTCTTCAACGTTATATAATGGTTCAAGTAGATTCCCTTTGTCTCTTGCAAATCCCGATCGTCAAAAGCTATCGAGTCCATATCTGTCTTACTCTCCCCATAAACAATCCATCCTTTTTCTTTTGCGTCCGTTTGCCAAAACACCGCTACCTGCGTGGGAAAGTTATTGGTGATTTCGAGCCGTTTTAGCGCAACCTTATTCGCTCTCGAGGGCGTAGAAGAACTGGAGAGCACCCGTATAAAAAAAAGCGAGACGAACAAAACTAGAATGAGAGCTAGGGGGGTTGGAATTCGAGGGTTATTTTTCGCATAAAGTTCAGAATAAGACATGATGTTATTTTTTGTCAAGAAGCATTTTTAAAACATCCTCATCCGTCTGATACTTAACAATCTGAGGAAGACTTATTTTATTTTTGATCTTCTCTTCTGTTGCCGCATGATAGATATCGGCGATCAACCATGCAACAACGGTAAGGAACACTCCGATCGATATAAGCAACAACTCTTTTTTATTCATTGATAATAGCCTAGTAACTCGAGGTTAATTTTTAACCGTGCGCTCTCTGTCCCGATCGCCTCTTTTGAGATAACCATTTTTTGAATTGATTTTAATCTCCTCTGTTGAAATAGGGCCTCAACAAATTTCATGACATTTTCAAAACTTGAAGTACCTTCCATGGTGAGTTTTAACGTCTGCAGTTTACGGTCGCCTGGAGAGTGGGATAGATTCACCTCGCCCATGCCCGCCTTTTTTAGAGACAGGGAATAGGCATCGCTGATTTTCTTTATGTCGTCGATAACTTTGTTTATCTGCGGGGTGCCGGGAATCCCCTCTTCTAAAAGATAGAGAGAGTCCCGGTTTTTTTCAAGGAAAGACTGAATGAACAGGACGTTGTTCACCTGTTTATCATATTGAGCATTGATTACTTTTAGTTCTTCTTCCTCTTTTTTCAAAGAAAAAGCCGTAGTCAGAGAGGGTCGGATAGCAAAAAAAATAAAGATGGAAAAAATGGCAAAAAAGGCGATCGAAAAAGAATAGTCTTGAGTCTTCTTAGTGAATATTTTATGTACGAATGACAGCTTATCCATGTTATTTGATTACAAAATTTTTTAGCTCCAGGGAAAACACAAAGCCCGATTCGCCTTTGTTTATGTTCTTCAAGTCAATGATGGCGAATCTTTTTTCTCTTTTTAACATTAGGTAATACGATTGCAACTGTTGGGGATCGAGAGCCGTTCCTACCATCTTCACAGAGTTTGATTTCACCTCGATGTCGGTCAAATAGATATCCTGCGGAAATGCGGAAAGGATGTATTCCAACATATAGCGACTTATCTCTTGATCTTGGATAATGTTTTTTACATTCTTTGTCTTTGCATCTACAACCTCTGCTTCATTCAGGAGCGGATAGACCACCTGGATAATTTCCTTTTTTTGATCTACGGATTCTTTTAGGTCAATGATGCTTTGGTCTATCTGAAATCGGTAAAAGAATACCGCAATAACGACTAGTTGGGTAATGACAATAATGTATCGTAGGTAATTCAAAGAAAAATAGACCGCTCTATCTGCTAGAGAGCTTTCTTTCTTACCCAATAGATTAATTGAATACCTCATAGACTTACGCGTGTTTAATCAATTTACTTATCCTTGATTTAAGTCTGTTCGCTTTATTTTTATGTATGATGTTCTTTTTTGCTGCTCTATCTATTTTGGAATAGAAGCTTTGTATGGATTTCTCGCTCGACTTCTTGGATTTGATTTTCTTCAACTCTTTTTTATAGGCGTCCTCGTAGGAAAGATTCCTTGAGGATCTTTTTTTATCCTGCTTCAATTTCTTTTTTGCTGATTTTATTAATGGCATACGGTACACCTCCTCTCACGAAAATGATCCCATGGATCAACTTACGATCCCTTACAAACTGTATTCTTTTTCAAAGATCCGCTCCCCATAACTCCCGACAAACTTTAAGGAAAGCATCACTTTTCCCACCACCTCGTGGTAAACGCACTTTCCTGACGAACAGGTCCCCAAGGTAATATCTTTCTCATAGGATGAGCTTGATGCATCTAAAACAACAGTTCCAATCACGCCTTGGGTACCCTGTTGTTTTGTTTCATAGGAAAGCGAATATTCAAACGATTCCGACCCGTTGGGTATGCCCTCAACGGTCAATGTAACTTCTTGTCCGGGAATTTTCGTTTTCAGATCCACTCGGACTGAGCTGTCGACCGTTGGGATCAACTCTTCTGTTGGAATCACGGCCTTTGGAGGGATTTTTTTCATGTTCCTAGATTGCAAAAAAACTAATACGACTATGATCGAAAAAACTGCAACTCCTCCGATGACGGCTATTTTTTTCTTTTCTTCCATATCACGATTATAAAAACTTTTAATGAAAAAGACTATCGTAGTTTCTCTTTTAAATATCCACTTAGTTTATCTACAGGAACCCTTTCCTGGCTCATGGTATCCCTATCTCGCACGGTAACCGTTTTTGTTTTGAGTGTGTCATAGTCAACAGTTATACAGTAAGGTGTACCAATCTCATCTTGCCTACGGTACATCTTTCCAATATTTCCCGCGTCGTCGTATTCAACTAACAGGTCTTTTTTTAATTCATGATAAATTTGTGTAGCTGCGCGCGCTAACTCTTCATCCCTTTGAAGAGGAAACACTGCGGCTTTAATCGGTGCAATGCGGGCCGCGAGCTTTAAATATACGCGTACCTTTCCGTTCACTTCTTCTTCCCGGTATGCGTCCTGTATGAGTACGCCGACTAGGCGCGAGAGCCCAAATGTCGGCTCAACCACGTGTGGAACGAACGTTTCCTGCGTCTTTGGATCCGTATAGGTTAAATCATGCCCCGAATGGTGCATGTGATTCTTCAGATCAAAATCTGTTCGGTATGCGAGACCAAATATTTCTTTCCAACCAAACGGGTAATGGTACTCTATATCCATCGTTTTTTTTGAGTAATGGGACCTCTCAAACTCTTCGTGTTCGCGCCAGCGCAAATGATCTTCTTTTATCCCCATATGTAGGACAAATTTCCACATGTTCTCCATCCAATATTTGTAGGTATCTTTCCACTGGGAAGGATGGATGAAGTATTCAAACTCCATAAGATCAAATTCTAAAGTTCTATGGATGAATTGTCCAAGCGTTACCTCATTTCTAAACGCTTTTCCCTGCTGTGCGATCCCGAATGGGATTCTTATCCGCACGGTATCAAGTACGTTTTTGAAATTGAGGAATATCCCCTGCGCGATTTCTCCCCTAAGATACACTTTTGATTTTGCATCTTCCAAAATTCCGATCTGGGTCTCCAAAAGTAAGTTAAATTTTCTCACATCCGTTAACTCACCCTTCCCACATCGAGGACAGGTTAGTTTGTTCTGTCGTATAATTTCCGTAAGTTTTTCCATCGGAAGCCCTTCGACCTTAACGTTTTTAATACGATCTTCAATGAGATGGTCTGCCCGTGTCCTGAATTTGCATGAACGACAATCCACTAACGCATCGGTAAATCCGGTCACATGACCAGACGCCTCCCAAACTTTTGGGTTTAAAAGAATACTTGCATCAATCCCCACCATATCGTCTCTTTCAAGTACAAACATCTTCCACCAGATATCCCGAATGGTGTTCTTAAGAAGAGTTCCGTAATGGCCAAAATCCCATGTATTCGCAAGCCCGCCATAAATTTCCGATGAAGGATATATGAATCCCCTTCTTTTGCATAAAGATACGATCTTGTCCATAATTTCCATTATATAATAAGGGGCGGCGTTTTTTCATGAATAATTTCTTCAATGAAGAGCTTTAGATCATCGAGTTCCTTATCTTTCTGTATATACCCAAGCAAACGAAGCATCTTATTTAGATAGAGCGTTAGGAGTCCTGAAAAACATCCGTCACTTCGTGAAAGCGCCACAAGAAACTGTTTGGACAACTTGTAGACATCACTCTCATTTTGATTTTCCGGTAAAATCCTCTCCAACGTGAATAAGAAGAAATATAGTACCTGGATTTTTTGATCGTTATTTTTTATCTGAGAAAAAGCAGAAGTAAGGCTGGTTTCTTGAAGGAAAAATCGTTCGTCCTTATTTTGTACCAATATCTGTACAAGATTTGCAGTCTGCATGTGGGAAGAACGTCTGCTCGTTATTTTTTTTATCCCTTTGGCGATCACCTGAATTTTCCCGAATTCGGAAGAAAAAAAGGTGAGGAGTACATCTTTGTTGAGGAGTGTCCTTTTTCGAAGGACGATCGCTTCGCTACGTTTTGCTCTCAGCATACCGCTTTACGATTTTACCCGCACTTCCTTGTCGACATCTAAAATATCTTTAAGTACGGTTTTTCCATCTACTTTTACTTCGATCTTCTGTCCATCTGTTCCCGGCTGTTTTTGGATCAGCAAATGGTAATCCTTTCCGTCCACGGATGAAGGAAGGGCATATTGTATCGTAACCTCAGCCTTACCTAGTGGGACAACCTGGAGAAAACCTTCAAAAACCGTTTTGCCTAATTCATCGTATACTTTTACCTCCTTTTCCGACCCCTTGAAGTTTACAAGCTTGGATCCCTTGGGAACATAGAACCGTATCCAGTTGCGAAGCGTTGCGTTCAGACACAGTCCTCCCCTCTCAAGACTACAGTCGGAATGGGGGAATGGGTTCCGGAACTCTATATTGACGTTTCTTGTGATTTTACCATTGTCATTGGTTTTTGTACTAGACGTAATGGATTCTGTCACAAAAAGGTTTGATTTTGCTCCAGCAAAATTCACATTATTGACATGTAGATAATCTCCTGAATACTCCCGCATGGTTCCTCCGAAATTTAGGCTTACCACGGATTTTTGGATTGACGGATCAACAAAATACAAAAGAATGTGTTTTTCCTGGAGATTTTTAAACATTTGCTGAGCCAGGGTTCCCCAATATTTTGATGGTGAGAATCCGATTGCCTTGTAAAACTGCGCATACATAAGATCTCCCAAAATTCCTTTCCGGTTAGCCCTTAGGTAAGGCGTCGGCCGATCCACCATGTCAAATAGTTGGTAAAGTACTTGGGGACAGTTACATCGTTTATCGATATTGGCAGAAAATGTTACTCCGTCTGCATCCGTATCTCCAAATATCGTCAACATGTCGACTAAAACTTTTGAATCAACCATAATGATCCCGTCATAAACAACCTTTGTTCCACTCAGCTTATAGAGCGAGTTAAATAGCCCAACGGATGTAGGAACGTCAGGAGAAAGGTTGCTGTCTCGAATATTAAATTTGTATACTCCTTTGTGGTAGGTAAGTATTTCTTTAGGAGCAACGGGATGAGCTCCGATTGAATCATCTAAGGAATAAATGTCTTCGGAACGGTCAATCTTTATTTTTCCATCCTTTATCTTAAATACTGCATACGCTGTAAGGAATCCTCCGGTTGCCCGGCGTTCCTTATCGTTTTGGAAAAGAACCAAATAGGTTTTTTCCTTATCTTTGCCGAATATTTCAGGAAGTTTTTTAAGGAGAGGTTTTGCATCAACAAAAAGGGAAGCCATTCCGGCAAACTGTTCCTTTAGATTTATAATTCGCTCCCGCACTACCGTGTTCCCTATTTTTTCGGGGTATCGGTATGCGTCGATCTTGTCAACTTTGTTTTCCGCCTGTTTGATATTTTCGGATATGACGTCTATCTTCCCTAATACTTTATCTAGGGTAAGCACTGCCGTTTGAAGCCTGTCTTCTGAGGATTTTTCCACAAAAGAAACCTGGCTTTTTTTGAATCCGATCAGATCCGCATACGGTGCAATTGCATCAATGGATTCTTTCGCTGCGGAAATAAGGTAATCTCCCGCTTCAACCGTACTTTTGAAATCGGCAATATAGGGAATGAACGTTGCCCAATATACCGACCTCGCCTCTTTTTGAAAATCTTTGTATTTCGCAGAAAAATCATTCACTTTTGTTCGCATGAGATCAATATCGTTTTTAGAGAATATGGTTTTTAGGTCTTTTGCTGCAGAAACAAGAACCATCCCTTTTGCTTTGATATTGGTATAGGGACGAT
>PEZG01000025.1 GCA_002774185.1 Candidatus Roizmanbacteria bacterium CG09_land_8_20_14_0_10_41_9
TCCCCAGAAAGAATATTTTCGCCAGGTTAAAATGGCTCAAACACGGCGGATGGTCCCCGGATTACCAAATACGCTTCATTGATAAATCCCATTTCAAAAAATGGCCAAAAGAAATTCACTCAACACCCATTATTGGCGGACAGCTTGGCTACTTAAAACATTCCCTTATCCATTATTTTCATGGGGATCTTGAATCGATGGTTCAGAAAACCATCATCTTTGAAAACATTGAGTCAGACCTGCTGTTTAAGGCAGGCAAACCCGTTTCAACGTTAACCTTTTTCAGGAAGTTCTGGGGTGAATTGTACCGCAGGCTCGTCAGGAATTTGGGTTTTCTGGACGGGGGGATTGGTATAATAGAAGCTGTATATCAAGCTTTTTCCAAAACAATAACATATTTATTTCTTTATGAAAAAAAACGAAAAGACCTGCCTGCCGGCAGGCAGGAAAAAAGCAGCTCTGTATGATCCTTACCTTGATGTGATGGGCGGCGGTGAAAAACACATCCTTTCTATTCTTAAGGCGTTGGAAGAGAAGGGATACGAAATCCATATTTTCTGGGATGAAAACGTTGATGAGAAAATGCGTGAGATTCTTGACGTGCATTTTTCCAACAAGGTAGTTTATCACCCTAATATATTCAAGCAGACCAGCTCTTTCTTTAATAAATATTTCCTCATCCGCGATTTTGATCTATTTTTTTATATGACAGACGGCAGCTATTTTTTTTCCAGCGCAAAACGAACATATGTTTTCGCTATGGTCCCGGATAAAAAGTTATATGACATGAATTTCATAAATCGTCTAAAAACATCGATGTTCCAGTTCATTTCCAATTCACGCTTCACGCAGAACCATTTAGAAAAATGGGGCATCAAGTCGTCTGTAATTTATCCATATATTGATGATGACAACAATATTGTTCCGAAAGAAAAAACCATCCTTACCATAGGCCGTTTCTTCAAACATCTCCATTCAAAACGACAGGATATAGCAATAAAAACATTCCAGGAGCTGAAAAAAAATTCCATGTTCCAAGACTACACGTTGATTCTTGCGGGAGGGTTGAAACAAGAAGATAAAAGCTACGTACAGGAACTTCAACAACTTGCCGGAAATGACTCGTCCATCATTTTTAAAACCAATGTCTCTCATGATGAATTATTAAATCTTTATAAGACTTCGCAGTTCTATTGGCATTTTGCAGGATACGGGATAGACGAAGAAGATCATCCTGAGCTGGTGGAGCACTTAGGGGTCTCTCCTTTGGAAGCAATGATGCATGGATGTGTTACATTTTGTTATGGGGCCGGTGGACCAAAGGAAATCATCCGCCACGGGCAGAACGGATTTTTGTTTAAAAATACTACCGAACTATTAGAAATGATGAATTCTATTGTCACTAAACAAGATCTCAGAGAAAAAGTCATAAATCAGGCTCGTAATTTCGTAAGGGCAAATTTTTCCTACGAAACCTTTAAAAAAAATGTCATCCGTGAATTGTCCCTATGAGTATTTCCGTAGTCATACCGGTATATAAACAAAAAAAACTATTTTTAGAAAATCTTTCCCACAACGTCTCTTACCTGGGACAAAATGAAATCATTGTGGTGAATGACAACCCAGAAGAAAGCCTTAAGGACGAACTTTTCCACATCAAAAACGTCGTCCTTATTGAAAACGCAAAGAATATGGGATTTGGGGAAAGTGTGAATAAGGGAGTCATAAAAGCAAAAAATCAATACGTTATGCTGCTAAACAGCGATGTTCGACTGCACGACGTGAGTTTTAAAAAGGCTCTGGACTATTTTGAAAGCGATCCGCGGATGTTCGCGGTAAGTTTTGCTCAAAAGGAAAAAAACGGTTCCATTGTTGGAAAAAATGAAATCTATTGGAGTGGAGGCATGTTTTACCATAGAAAAGCAAGCGATCTCTTACCCGGGAAAAACGCATGGGCTGAGGGAGGAGCCTGCATAATTGACAAAAATAAGTTCATAAAATTGGGAGGATTTGATAGTATATTTGCTCCTTTTTATTGGGAGGACATCGATCTTTCCTACCGCGCTTGGAAATCGAAATATTTAATATTTTTTGATCCTGGCATCCAAGTTGAACATTACCATGAGTCAACGATTGGCGCGTATTTCTCAAAAAAACAGATTGCTGCGATCGCTCACAGAAATCAATTTCTTTTTATGTGGAAGAACATCCACGAAGCGCCCCTTATCGTATCGCAGTGGTTCTTCTTACCATATCAGATGGTATTCCACTTACTCAAGGGTAACACTGCTTTTGTTAAAGGATTCTTTCTGGCATTTCGACTGCGATCCCGAATAAAAAAAGAACACGGTGTGATTACCGATAGCCAAATTATAAATTCATTTTCATCATGAAAAAGAAGGTTGTTTATATCGTCTTGGCTTTTAATATTTTAACCAGTGTATTCCTCAATTTTTATAAACAGAACGATTCCCCTCCCTGCATGAATGCGGACGAAGTTGCGTATGGGTATAATGCTTACTCTATTCTGAAAACCGGAAAGGATGAGTATGGGAAATTTCTCCCTCTTCGATTTAAGTCGTTTGAGGATTATAAATTGCCGTTGTATGGATATCTGTCTGTTCCGTTCATTAAGATATTCGGGTTGAATGAGTTTTCAACGCGACTTCTCAACAAACTTGTCGGGATCGCCTACGTACCTTTAGTCTTTCTCATATCTATGGAACTTTTTGGGATAACCGCAATTACTCTTATCGCAACGACGTTGACATCGATCGAACCTTGGATTTACATCATGACGCGGCACGCCCATGAGGGAGAACTTGCGGCCCTGTTCACCCTTGCCGCACTGTATTTTCTCATTCGCTACATGAAGAAAAAATCGTTTAAGGATTTTCTTTTTATTAATATCTCGCTTCTCCTCCTTTCCTTTTCCTACCACACCGGACGACTCTTTTTACTCTTTTTTGCAGCCTACCAAGGGTGGCTGATGATTGCGGGTCGGAAAAAAGGATTTCTTAAGGAAAATGCTTCAAAATTGATAATTATCTTTGCAGTCGTCTGTATTCCTTTTTTCGTGGATTTTAAGTATGGTGCAAATCGGGTACAGCGGCTTTTCTTCACGCAAAATGCAGGCTTCCAAATGAGGATTACGGAATACTTGAACGAACACCCGTTAAGGGCGATGCACAACAAACTGACCGAAGGAATAAAAAGCATCACGAACAATTATTTCGGACAGCTTTCTCCGGATTTCTTTTTCATCTGGGGTGACCGGAATTGGAGGTTTGGATTCAACGGATTTTCCATCCTTACTCCGGTTGAATACCTGTTGTTTTTTGTCGGACTCTACTATTTCTTCCAGAATAAGTTTAAGTACCGATGGCTTATCCTATTTTTATTCTTGATAACTCCCCTAAACAACGCTCTTACCTGGCAGGAATATTCTCTCATCCGGACGTATTTCTTGATCTTCCCGATTGTTTTTATTGTTTCGTATGGAGTGTACCACCTATTTTTATCCTTTAAAAATGTAAGGGTCAGAAACATCAGTTTTGTTATCATCGCGGGTGCATTCCTGTTTTTCATTTCCCAAAGCTGGGACTTTTATTTTTTCCATTACTCCAAACGCGCCGCGATTGTTCGCGCATGGCAGTGCGGATATAAGGAAGTTGTACAGTATGTAAAAGAGAACTATGATAAATTTGATACGTTTGTCATGACCGAACGCTACGGACAACCGTATATCTTTTTTCTCTACTACCTCCAATATCCGCCGGAGAAATACCAAAAACAAGCAAGCTTATCCATTATTGATGATTACGGATTTGGCGAGGTTGATAAATTTGATAAATTCGACTTTAAATTCGATTTCGATCCGGAAGCGCGAAGAACCAGCTTTATCGGCTACCCGGACCAGCTGGGCGAGCATATCGGCAACATGAACCTGATTAAAACGATCAAAGTAAAAGGGGAAGAAATCTTTTGGATCTACGAGGCGAATTAAAAAACTTTCAAGTGGAAATGGGCGAGCTCGTCATGATTGAACTTCTGATATAATGAGAGCATGCCAAAAGAGCTTCTTTTTGCTCTAGATAGACAACAGGAAGTATTAGAATCTCTAAAACCTAAATTGGGAAGATTTATCAGTGAAAGATTATATCAATGGGGACTAGGTTTTAATGATGTAAGGTTAGTCGATGAAGTTGCATTTGGTTACACGGGTATCCCTATTTATGGGCCAGAACTCGCCAGAACTGAACAAGGTTGGAATCCTCATATTGACTTTGGAGTAAAAGAGGCATTATATACAGGTCCGAGACTTAATCAAAAACATCCTCTCAAAATCCTTCTTCCCCCAACTGAATACGTTGCAATTTCTAACGAATATGGGATTGATGTTCAAGATCTTATTAGGGGTAGACCTGAATTTTTTGCCTTACCTACGGTAACAATTAGTCTTGGGAGTGTAAATGTGTTAGTTCCAGAACCAGCGGCGCATATTAGAGAGTTCACGATAGAAACACTGCTTTTTTATTCATTGGCTGAAGTAGGTGAAAAAAAATTACGAGAGTGGTTTGAAAAGGTTAAAGCCGTAAGAGATGTTGGTCGCTATTTACATAAAGATGATGTGGTAGTTTCAGCAGAAGAAATGATTAAATTAAGTCAGGAAAGATGGGTAGATGTCGCGATAGAGGAAAAATGGGATTGGTTAGTAGAATCTTAAACGAAGAAAAGGACGGTGATGTTGTAGAGAGCGTGGATGAAGATGGGAAGGACCAGGCTTTTGCGCTGAAGAAAAATAAACGAATTGATAAGGCTTAGGATGATGTCGGTCGCCATGAAAAGGAGAAGGGACGATCCGGACATCCGAACGGTAGTAAACAGAATCGGCACATGGAGAAAAAAATACAGGATGCTGGCAAAAAAAGAGGAACTCATTGCATTTTTTGATTCTTCATATAAACGTTTTAAAACAAATCCTCTTGATAGAATTTCCTCGGAAAACGCAGTTGCGAATGCAAGGATAATGAAGAAAAGGAGGGATGAAATCGTCATGTTTGAAGGGATGACGAATTTCCCAGTCCTTATGAAGTTTGCCGAAAAGGCGCTCAGGAAAAAGAGCGCTCCTGCGGCAAGACCAAAAAGAATGTCGGAAAGGACATGCTTTGAGCGAAGATAGGTTTCAAGGAAAAAATCCTTTTTTTCCTTGTACCGGATATACCAAAGGACGGGTACGACAAATACCCCTGGCTTTGCGATGAATTCGTCGAACCACTCGGGCGCATGCACCTGCGAACGATAGATACTCCATACGATGAGGATTACCGCCCAGATGTTCAACACTCTTTCCCTTTTACTGATTTCCCCTCTCATTACCCTAAAATGTACTAGGTTGAGGAAAAAAAATCAACCAGAACCTATACGCCCTCTAATAAAACACTCAGCTTTATTTTAAATATTCTAGAAACCTTGTTTAGAACCTTTACGCTTGGATTTGCTTTTCCTTCTTCTATTCTTGCTAAATATGTTCTATCGATATTCGCCAATAAAGACAATTGCTCTTGAGATAAGCAATTTTTTTTCCTATAATAAATAACTTTGCTTCCTAGTCGATTATAAAAAAAGTTGCCTTTCATAAATTATTGTTTATAAGGAATATCTTAGAGATGAGTTTAATTTTATTCATTGACGGATCTGTCATAGTTTTTGATTTATTTATTAATCTGTGTTATATCAACAATGATTTAAGATTATTATGAAGCTAAAAATCATACTTGCGTCCAAATCCAAGGTGCGAAAAAAATTGATGGAATCTTTGGGATTCAAATTTTCAGTTTTTCTGAATACCGACAAAGAGGTTACTCAACGCTACAAAAATGAAACTTTTGAAGATGTTGCGAAAAGATTAGCTTTTCGTAAAGCTAATGTTGCGGCGAAAAAATATACTAATGCTATTATAATTGGAGTGGACTCATTTGTGGTCAATAATAGAAAAATATTGGGAAAACCTCATACTGAAGGCAATGCCAAAAAATATCTTTTAAATTTAAGCAATAAAAGACATACTTTTTATAGTGGAATAGCATTAATTAATACGGAAAACAAAATGACAGCCATCTCCTGTGTTAAAACATATGTTCAATTTCATAAATTAACATTGACCGAAATCAAGAATTATATTAAAAGAGAGAACGTTCTAGGTGCCGCGGGAGCATACAAAATTCAAGGTTTAGGAGCACTATTTGTTAAAAAAATAAGTGGAGATTTCTATTCTGTTATTGGTCTTCCATTAAATGAATTGTCTTCACTTTTTAAAAAAGTTGGAACTAATATTTTTAATTATATACCTAGAAATCCTAAAGCATCGATTTTCAATATTTAGTTAAAAAACGGCTGAAAAGTTTTTTATATCGAAGGAATCCATAGTTTGTAGCTATTATCATTCCTTTTTCTGCTTTTTTTGTTATGTGGTCGGAATAGTTTGCGGGTTTTAAATTACCTATTATTTCTATTTCATTTCTTATCATGGACGCCTCTCTTAAAGGATCATACCATTTTATTTTTTCGTTAAATTTTTTTGTTTCATAAAGCGTATCTAAAGCTTTTCTATCCTTAAAAAGGGATTGGCCCCTAGCTATGGTGTCGAATGCCTATATTATGTAGCTGAAATTTGCGTTTTCCCTATTTCTTTTTATTATCTCCCTAATTTTTTCTTCAGATTTTTTAAAAAGATAGAGGTCTGACAAATAAATACTGTTTATTGCAACGGTCCTCCAACAAATTAGATTTAATTCATCAGATTCTAAAGATTTATCGGTCCCTTTTTTAATAATCGATAAGCTTTTTAAGTAAAACTTTTTAAATTTCTTCATATTTGAATATTTTCCTAAAGCGTAATAAGCAAATGAAAAAACTATATAAGCTTTTATATTCAAATCTATTAATTTTAAATCTTTAGCGAAGTCTTCTATTTTTGAAACTATAGGTCTAATAATATTTATATTTTTCTCGGGTAAGTAAAGACAGCCAGAAATATATCCTTTTTCGTAGTATATATTTGCCAGTATCAATTTTAACTGATTTTTCTTGAATCTGTTTTTTTCTTTTATGAGATAAACTGGTATTATCTGTAGTAAATTTTCGATCCAGTCGTCTGCTAAATGCAACAGTCCGCGTTCTCGAATCTTTTTTATCTGCTTCAAATTGAGGTTGAGGATATTAACTATATCTATATGACTATTATTTAAGTAGTCAAAATTTAAATTA
>PEZG01000069.1 GCA_002774185.1 Candidatus Roizmanbacteria bacterium CG09_land_8_20_14_0_10_41_9
AACAATATCGCCATGCTTCATAAGTTCCGTTCGTTGTTCGCCCGTGAAGGCCTCAAGTGAGGTTTGAGACATGACTATTTTACTAGCTCCCTCTTTGGACCGCAGATTGAGCAGGTTGCCACAGAACTGACCCACTTGTTCCAGAGAAATTGGGATCAAAACGGGATTCATTTGATAAGCGATATCTAGGACGTTCTTCCTCTCCGTTTGATCCCTAATGGATTCTTCGCAGAGAACGGTAAATCCGTCACCGATCGCCATGATTACATTCGTATGATAGATCTCGCTCCCCTCACGATCTTTCGCATGGAAGAATACGGGCATATAACCACATTCATCACAAAAATCATGGAATGCCTCTTCATCTGTTCGAGGCGAACCGATGGCAAAAGCTACACCGTGTTGACGACTCAAAACCATGCTACCGGTCCCCTCAAGGAATTGATCGTGCTTTTCATAGTGGGTCAAGTCCAAAACCTGATTCACTTCGAAACCAGACTCGGCGAGAGTAGTTCCCAACGCATCAACCTGCCGTTCTATCCGCCTATTGGGCGTACGCATAGGAAACACTACGAGTCTACCCATATTATCCGTATAAAACCAGTTATTGGGGAAAACTGCATCCGGGGTTACAACGCCTTTTGGGCTATCCAAACTTAGCACTTCAATACCGTTGGCTTCCAACGTATTTACCATTCCTCCAAATTCTCTAAGCGCCTCTTGTCGCACTATCTCAGGAGGAGCAACGGGAGGGACTTGAAACTTATTAGAGGGTGCAGTTTGCGGATTATAACGAAAATAGTCCGGTCTAACCATCACTACCGTACTCGTAGTGGGCGGCATACTTACCCGCTCTTTCTCACCCGTTTCAACATACACTTTCCTTTTTGTTTCAGCACCCATAGGTTTATTGAATTAATAATGTATTACGTCTCCGACCATCGTGATTTTTTTAATACGAAAAGAATTATTGGATGGATTTGGGAACGGACGTAAATAGAAGATAAATAAACGTCAGTATGAAAGTTTATGATTTGCCTACCATCTCTTACTATGTGATAATCCATATATTAGGATTAGCCTATCCTAATAGTTTATTATAGTTATAAGGGATTGTCAAGATGATCCCGTGGCCCATCGTTCGTAAATTCTTTGGTAAATTTCTGGTGCCTTAAGGACCTGATCGATGGAAACCGATTCGTTCATGGCGTGGGATAATTCCTTCTCGCCCGGACCGAAAATCACTCCTTCTACACCAATTTTTGTCAAAAATCCGAGGTCTGCTGAAGCTTGGGAAACCGTCAACTCCAAATTTGGGATGAGACGCTGGAATATCTGAATGATCTTAGCATCGGGTTTCGTATAGCCCGTGGGTGCGCTAGGATAAATTAAAGAAAGCAGTATATCCCTTTTATCTGCCAACTCTTTAACTTCTATGAATGCTTCCTCATCCCATTTGGGAATGGTCCGTAGGTCAAACGTAGCAACACAAAGATCACTCACCCTATTGGGGGATCCGGTTTTTGCCTCAATGGCAGTAGGGGTAATTGTTGGCGCGATAAACCCTTCCTGTGGGAATCGTTTTTCCCATTTCTTCATCTGCTTTGCAAGGTCTGCAATAAAATCCACCATTGTGAGGATCGCATGTTTTTGAATGGCATGCGGCCTTGAGGCATGACCGGCATCCCCTTCAATTTTTGCCCGAATAAAATAGTTGCCCCTGTGTCCGTATTCCAGTGAAGTAAGAGATGTCGGCTCGGTAAAAATTGCCGCCTTCTCTTTGTATTTTGCTGCTTTTCCGTCAGACCGGAACCACTCGGCGAATGATCTCGTCCCAGACCCATCCGTCTCTTCCTGTACCACATAGGTAAACCAGAGATCACAAGGAAGATGATCTTTTTGACCCAGGCGCTTTGCCAACTCCATGCTGGCCCACACGCCGGCCTTCATATCGCTTGTCCCACGTCCGTACATCCGTCCATTTTTTATCATTCCGCTCCACGGTCCTCCCTGTGTCCAACGCGACTCATCTCCCGCATCAACGACGTCAACGTGGGAATTGAAGATAAATGCTCGCGTCCTGTCTTGACCTTCCAGATGAACCACAAGGTTCTCCCCTTGGAAAAAAGGCTTCAAATGGGATTTCCCCAAATTTGCTTTTATATACTCTTGGGCTTGTTTTTCATGCCCCGACAACGAAGGAATCCTGACAAGATCTTGTAATGTTCCAATTAATGACATATTGTTTTAATTATACAACATGAAGAAATGAAAAATGAAAATTAGAAATCAATTTAAGAGCATTTTTGTACTATGGGATAAATATAGATATTATAGGATTAAACGGCTATAAAAACAGTCCTATAACTCTTATCCACAATCACTTGACTTCCTTGTGGATAGGTATTATCATTGCTACCATGTCGTTGAATGAAGCGCCCCAGCTACATGACGAGAATATAATAACATCTGAACGATTTCTTCCAAAAGATGTTCTTCCTACCATAAGATATTACTCTAGTAAATTCCAAGGATTCAATAGTAGAATGGGGCAAACGACCACCGAAAGGTCAAATCATTGGGAAGGAGTCGCGGTAATAAATGGGTTCCCTTCAGTCATTCGCATCGCTGCCGCATCGAACAGATCACATATTGTTGTTGAAAACGATAGGGCGGTTGAGAATTGGGTTCTTGATGAAAGATATTCCGATATTATATGCCTCCACTTACTTAATCTCACCCTCCCAGGAACAGTATTAGGATTAGATCAAAAACCACTAGTTGTTACACCAAAAGATCCGGTTGGTCTTATGTTCCTAGCTCTTGCCTTTAAGAATTCTCCTGACTGGAAGCCTTGGGTTCCTAAAAATCCAAGTGAATTCCCGATCCGTCGAGTTAGTGAGATTGATTATGATAGATCAGGGGTTTTTCGAAATTACTACTACGGAGATCCAATTAAGGTAGGATTTAGAAGTGTGGAAGATGGAATTACCGTAATGATGCGTTTGAAGGATGCGATTGAAGGGGCCACTCCACTTCCTAAAGAAATCGCATCCATTGCAGTTTAGGTTGAATCGAATGTTCTATGCCTTCTCAATATCTATCTTCACCGAGGGACTCATGGTGGATTTTATGAAGGCTTTCTTTATGTGATTTTTTTTGACTGATTCCAGGAATGCTTTAGCATTTTCTACGATGTCTTTATCCTCAAATGAGATTTTTCCGATCATCTGGTGGATTAGGGGAAATTTTGCCTCGGTTTTCCATCGGAGTGCCCCTTTTTGGAATTTTTTTGCCACTTCGTCGGGATTTGGGGAAATGGTTCCGGCTTTTGGATTCGGCATCAAACCCTTAGGACCCAGGACACGGGCGAACTTTGCAAGTTTCGGCATAAATGACGGATGGGTGATAAGGATATCAAAGTCCATAATTCCCTTTTCCAGGTTTGTAATAACCCCGTCATCCACGATTCTTACTCGTACGGTTTTCCCTGTGGAATGGGGAAGCTCTATTTCACCCTTAAGACCAGTTTCATCCACCACTAAATGCAACTCAACGGATTCATCGAATGACGTGAATTTGATCTTCTTGAGGAGTTTTATTGCTTCGTCCAGCGAATAGAAGATGTCTTTATTCACTTTTTTCTTCGCGTCACTATATTGCTCGCCTCGCTGAGTCGAAGCGGGTTTTCCACGGGGATGGGCTACAATTTTCTTTGCTTTTTTCTCTTTCTTCGCCTCGTCCCGCTGAGCGGGACGGGTTGCTTCGTCCTCTTTAGCAGGAACTACCACGGTTTTCTCAACCGGGGCTTTTGACTTTTTCTTTTCTTTTTTCTCAGCAGAGCGCTCTTTCTGCGCTTTTTTCTGTTTCTTTTCTACATCCTCCAAACCGATTATTCTCGTTCTGATTTTTCCCATATTTCAAGTTTAAAGTTAAAAATTGGATGGTAATTTTGAACTTTGCACTTTGAACTTTTAACTTATGCCTCTACATCTACTCCCATACTCCTTGCGGTTCCGGCTACGATTTTCATCGCTGCCTCCACGGTATTCGCATTCAAATCATTCATCTTTTCTTTGGCAATCTCCTCAACTTGCGCTTTTGTCAGTTTTCCGACTTTTTCCGTATTTGGCTTTCCGGATCCTTTTTGAAGGGATATTTTTTTCTTGATTATCGCAGCAACCGGAGGAAGTTTTGTAACGAACGTGAAGCTTCTATCTTCGTAAACCGTAATCACTGCCGGGATAATTTGACCTTTTTGCTTGGCTGTCCGCGCATTGTATTCCTTAATGAAGTCCATGATCGGAATCCCATGCTGACCCAAAGCAGGTCCTACCGGCGGAGCCGGTGTCGCTTCCCCTGCAGGAAGATTTAATTTTACGAGTGTTTTTATTTTCTTAGCCATATTTCAAATTTAAAGTTAAAAGTTCAAAGTGCAAAGTTCCAGTTTAAAATTAAAAATTATTCTTAAAAATCTTTTTAAAGAACTTTAAACTTTGAACTATAATTTTTAACTTTGAATTTTGAACTTTGAACTTAACCTATAGTTTCGCTACTTGTAAAAAATCCAGCTCGACCGGTGTTTCCCGATCGAAAATCGAAACCAGAACGCGTACTTTCCCCCGATCTTCATCAATCGCCTCAATCGTACCCAAGAAGTCAGAGAAGGGTCCCTCGGTGATTTTCACGGCTTCACCGACTGAGAACTTGGTCTTGAATTTGGGTTGCTCTTGCTGGACGAATTTCATTATGGCATCCACTTCTTTTTCAGAAATCGGAGTCGGTTTCAACCCAGCGCCTACAAATCCTGTAACTCCTTCAGTTGTTCGCACAACCAACCACGAATCATCATTCAAAATCATCCGTACGAGCACATATCCAGGGAATACCTTTTCCGTTGCCTTGGATTTTTTTCCCTTCTTCACAACTACAATCTCGCGGATTGGGATGACGATGTTGAAGATTTTATCCTCCACTCCCAGGCTTTTCACACGCTGCTCCAATGCCGACTTTACCCTTCCCTCATACCCTGTTTGCACATGGATCACATACCATTTTGCCTCTGTGGTGGGATTTTTGGGAAGAGCTTCTTTCATCTCTTTTGTTAACTGATCTTGTGGCATAAAAATATAGTTCAAAGTTCAAAATTAAAAATGCAAAGTTTCAGTTAAAAGTTAAAAATTGGATGTTAATTTTGAATTTTCAATTGCAATTTTGAACTTTGAATTTTAAACTTTGAACTTGTGAAGTTATCTGAACTTCGTCAATACTTCTAGTCCTTTTGCCAACAAAACATCTATTATACCGATATAGAAACCGATTATCAAGGAGATGGCGATGACAACCGTAGTTAACCGTACGGTCTCTTTCCTTGATGGCCAGGATACTTTTTTCAACTCCTCCATGATGTCTTTCGTAAAACCCATCCTCGGATTCATTTTCCCGTCCATGGGAATATTGTATCACAAAAGATATTAACTCAAAAGTCAAATGACAAAGCTCAAATTACAAACCAAATTCAAATGTCAAATTACAAATGATTAAAACGTTTTGACCCCGCTGAGCGGGGTTTTGAATTTTGAGCTTTAAGTTTGATTTGTGGATTTGTCATTTGTGATTTGAATTTAATAACATGGTATATTTTAACTATGTATCCTGAAATCGTCCATTCCATCATTTTGATTCTTACGATAACCGCCTCGTTCCTCTTCTCGAAAACCTCGCTTGTAACCTACGACATCCAGATATTTGCTCTTCTTTTCATTCTATTGTTTATCGGACGCAGGATTTCCCTGAATGGTCCGTTCTCGCGACTCCTGGAATCCATCGTATTCACGGCGATCATTATCATCACGATAAATACGACAGGTCAGACCGAATCCCCCTTTTTTTTCCTGATCTACTTCCTTCTTTTTTCCCTCAGCTTGCTTCTTGAACCTGTTATCTCCATCACGACAACAATCGCCCTAGTCGTCTGTTTCCTTCTCACCCTGCCGGAAGGGCAAAACTTGACGCGCCTCCTTCCTATTTTTTCCCTGGCATTTTTAACTCCCTTTGCTCTGTTTATGGGACAGGAGTATATCAAAAGTCAAAAGGCAAAAGTCAAAATTCAAAAGTTACGAACAACTCTTTCCAATAAGGAGGAGGACACATTCCTATTCCTTTCCCTCATGTTGAAGAATCACTTGAATACGATTAAAGAAGCGGTTGAGAATTTTATGGGAGACCACCAGCTTGTCACCATACGTAAACAGGTAAAGAACATGGAGCGTTTGATTGATGAGTTTGAAAAGAAATCGTGAAGAAAGTTTAAAATTCAAAATTCAAAGTGCAAAGTTGCAGTTCAAAGTTTAAAGTTTTTGGTTTTCTTAATTTTGAATTTTTAACCGCAATTTTGAACTTTTAATTTTGAACTTTAAATTTGGAAGATTATGTCTAAAATTATTTGTTTCCTTATCGCAATTTTATGCATTGTTTTTACTCTTCATACTTCGTCCGTATATGCGGTTAACATGGAGTCCTCGGAGTATAAAATTCAGTTTGGGACCGTGGATATTGCCGGCGGAACAGAGAGTTCAGGTTCTTACAACTTGAGCACGTCGGTTGGTCAATCTGCGGCAAAAGAATTCCAGGCGAACGGTTATATCGTAAAGGCAGGATTCCAGTACATCTATTCCATCATTCCTTTTAGTTTTTCCGTTTCCGAAGTCAACGTCAACTTGGGTTCTCTTATCCCCAACACGAGTGCAACCAGCGCTATCACCCTGACGGTCTCTGCCGGCGGTGCGGGAGGATACCAAATAACCGCTATTGAGGATTATTCCCTCCAAACGCTCTCCGGAGCAAGCGAAATCCCCGACACACCGTGTGACTCCGGCACCTCCTGCGACAAATCCAATGCGAATCTCTGGACGTCAAATACAACGTATGGTTTCGGTTACAACATGTCTGGTCAAGACATCCCTGTAGACTTCATCAACTCCAATTATTACCGTCCGTTTGCAAACGCTGCAAACACCCCAATTCCAGACGACCCTGAGATCGTGATGAGTAGTACTAAAGTAACGATGCCCACGGGTACCCCAACCCCTGCTCCAGCCTCAGAACGCACGCATGAATCCACCGTTACGTTCAAAGCAAACATTGACCCAATACAGGAGGCAGGAAGCTATCAAACCGTAATACGATTTAGGGCAACACCGATATATTAATAATTAAGAATTAAGAATTTAGAATTTAGAATCTTTAAAAAATGTTTTTTATGGAATTCTTGATTCTGAATTATTCTTAATTATTAATTCTAAAATCTTAATTTGAGACATATTGTTTCCCTT
>PEZG01000033.1 GCA_002774185.1 Candidatus Roizmanbacteria bacterium CG09_land_8_20_14_0_10_41_9
TTCTCTTCTCCCTTTCTCCTCCCATTTCCTTCTACTGGCTCCTTAAAACTATTGAACTGGTTTCTGTCGCAATCATTTTCTCAAAAAGAAAACTTGATCACAAAAAAATACTCATAGGGTTTCTCATCGGGGCGGTATTCATATTCGGCCTCTCCCTTATGCAGTATGTGAATAAACATGCGCTCCAAGGGATCTTTTATTTTTTTGGGGAGAGGGCGCTTGTCCTATCCACTCCGGGAGTGGCAAAAGCGTCCCTTGTGGGGTCTGAATTTTTGCGTCCTTACGCGACATTTTCACACCCGAATTCCATGGCGGGATTCTATCTTCTCTTATATTTTTTTATACTTGCCCACAAGCCATTCTCGCGATTTCTCCTGGTTAAACACGCACTGCTACTTTTATCCACGCTTCTGATTTTTTTCTCGTTTTCAAAAATCGCCATCCTGGCACTCCTCCTTCTGAATAGCGTGTACTTCTTGAAGAAGGATGCCCTGCGCGGTTGCCGACCTTGCGTTATCGCACGCATCCTAACGCTATTTGTAATATCCCTTATTTTTGTCCAGGCGAATACGGACCCTCTTACTCTTGAGAAGCGTCTGGAGTTGTTACGAAACGCAACAGATATCGTGATCCTATTCCCAATAATTGGAACCGGGATAGGTGCATATCTTATTGCCCAAAAGGATTTTATCTCAAAATTTCCGCTTTTCTTTAACCAACCCGTGCATAATATTTTTTTCCTGTATGCCGCTCAACTCGGGATTATGGGAGGGGGGACCGCGGCAATCCTTATGTTGAAGAATGGAGGGTGGAGAATAAAAAAATATGCATACGTTCTCTGCGCAGTCGTCATAACAGGATTCTTCGATCACTATTGGTTAACCCTGCAGCAGAATATGATTCTCCTTGCGGTGGTGGGAGGGATGTTAAAGCTTCTCTAATTCTGCCTTTATCTCTGTGTTCATCTTGAGGATTTGTCCGATTGCTTCATTCTGACCTTGGGGGAGTTCTTTTAAAAGGGTTTCCGCAACTTCCCGGTGTTTCGCGTTACTGAGCTTTAGTGTGTTGACGAAATCGGATTGGGGGCTTACCCCTTGTTTTTTTGAATCCGATAGGAGTTTTGGGATATAGGAGAAATATTTTTCTCCCTTAGAAAATGTTGTGATTGCAAGTTTGTCTTTCCCTTTCTTTGCAAGAGCTAGAGTCATCGCAACTCGCTTGTCCGAAAGGAGAAGATAGACTTCTGCTTTTTTGATATTATCCCGCGTTCTCATCTGTAACAGTCTGTCTCGGATCGCTTTGATGAAGTATAACGGATGGTCCGGAAGGATGCCTGGATACGGAAGGGTATAGGAAATTTTCTCCTGTTGCATGGTAAAGGTCTGCGAATAATCCAGAAGATAAATTGCAGGGGGGATTACTAAAAAGACGAAAACGAAAACCAAGGGAACTAGGATTTTTCTAAACATAGAATGAATTAATTATACTAGACAGATCAACAAAAAACAACCCCGACGGCATTTGCATGCATCGGGGTTATTGGTATAAGAACGATTTATTTTACCACTCGCTTCAAGCTTTTCCCTGCGGTAAAACCAGGAGTTTTCGTAGCTGGGATTTGGATTTCAGCTCCTGTCTGAGGATTTCTCCCCTTTCGGGAAGCTCTCTTTCGGACCATGAACGTTCCAAAACCTGTCACTACAACCTTTTCTCCTCTTTTTAACGCATCTGTCATTGTGGCGAATATGGTATTCACCGCATCCTTTGCAGCTTTCGCGGTAAGACCCGCTTTTTTTGCTACCTGAGCTACCAGATCTGCTTTTGTCATATGATGTCACCCCCTTTCGCGAGTAACTGTTAACGAGTTCTTACGAGTTTACAGTTACTTGCGTCCGCTAGAATTCACTCTTTAAGCCGCAGTTCAAATGAACTAAGGCGAAAAGTAAGAATAAGCGGACATCATTTTAAAAAAATGATTTTTTTAAAAATCACTAATAGAATAGTTATTTTTTGGCGTCTTGTCAATCTATATTAAAAATATCTTATTATAACAATCTATATCAAATGCAGAGCGACACAATAATATAAACAAAGAAGATTTTTTTGGATTGAAGATTTATGATTCAAGATTTAAGAATCATACAAAAATAGATCTATTCGTAAATCCTAAATCTGCATTCTTAAATCTTTATTCTGATGTTATATTTTAGTTGTTGCCTCTGTCCGGTATTCCCGAATCACAGTGACCTTTATCTGGCCAGGGAATACATCAAACTTCTGCTCCAACTCATCTTTCATCTTGGATGCGAGGACGGACGCCTCATCATCATTTACCTCTTCCGGTTTGACGATCACCCGCAGTTCCCTCCCTGCCTGAAGCGCGTATGCTTCTTTCACTCCCTTTTTAGTTTTTGCAACATCCTCTATGGTTTTTATCCTCTTTAAGTATTCCTGAACATCCTCGTGGCGCGCTCCGGGACGTCCTCCGGAAACTGCATCCGCGATATATACGATGACTGCTTCAATGGAGGATAAGGGAACATCTTCGTGGTGGGATGCAACAACGTCAATTACTTTCTGGGGAAACCGATGCCGTTTCAAAAGTTCAACCCCTAAGTCCACATGGGATCCCTCCTTATCAGAAACCACTTTCCCGATATCGTGTAGTAAGCATCCAAGCTTTACGATATTCACATCAGCTTGGAGTTCGTGCGCTAAGGCAACCCCTATTCGGGTTTCCTCAAGGGTATGGATGATCATATTCTGTCCATAGGAATATCGGTATTTGAATCTTCCCAGTAGTTTTACGATCTCAACCGGTAGGTTAAAGATCCCAACCTTATGTGCAAGTTCTTCCCCTGCTTTATAGATGACTTTTTCTATTTCTTCGTGGGTTTTCCTTACAATTTCCTCAATCCGTTGGGGTTGTATGCGACCGTCCCGTATCAACCGATCCAAAGATAATCGTGCGACTTCCCTTCTCACCGCATCAAACGAAGAAAGCCGGATCACCCCTTCCTCTTCCAAATCCACATCCACTCCGGTCGCGATTTCAAATGCGCGAATATTGCGACCGTCCTTTCCAATAATTCTCCCCTTGAATTCATCATTCGGCAGATTTACGACGGACAGGGTGAATTCTGCTACATAATCCGTAGCTCCAAACCGCATCGCGTCAACTAAAAGCTGTTTTGCTTTTTCATCTATCTGTTCCTTCGATGTTTCATCCGCCTGCTTGATCTTCTTTGCGATCTCTGTTTTTAATTTCTCCTCCCAACCCTGAAGGAGAAGGTTGCGAGCCTGATCTTTGGTAAGTTGCGCAACTTTCTCTAGCTTTTGGAGGATCGCCTCCCGTTTTTCTTCGAAATCCCGTCTCAGATGGTCCACTTGTTGTTTTTCGCGGGTGAGGAGTGCACGTTCTTTTTCCAAGTGCATCTCTTTATCATTCAGCTGAGCATCCCGTTTAGAGAGTCGTTTCTCCGCCTCGATGGATTCACTCAACGTTCGCCGCGCTTCCCGTTCTGTTTCTTGCTTGACGCGTAATGCTTCCTCATTCGCGTGTAGAATAATTTCTTTTTCCCGTTGTTTAATCTGTTGGAGTTCTTCCTGTCTTCTGTTATTAAAAATTTTTGTGAGGAAATCAAACATAGAATTCAAATATGACGCTCAAAGAAGGACGGGTCTTGTCTCACCAACGCGATGTATGGTTAAGGGAATCTAACATAGAGAGTCGTTTTACAATATATAAGTCCTTCTTTTAAGCAATTTTTAACGGTTCTTATTTTACTCTTTTTTTTCAACATCTGCAATAGTTTTTTTAACAACCCCGAAATCAAACCCCCTCCTTAGAAGGAACGAGTATGCTTTTTGAATCCGTTTTTCTCTCGGAAGGGATCCTAATCGCGGCCAGCGTCTCATTAGAACCGTATGGGCATGCTCTTTTTCCTTCAAGGGATGTTCGAGAAAGTATCGGTCAACACGTTCATCTTCGATCCCAAAACGTCGGAGTTCTTGCCGAAGGGCATACTCGCCCTTGAGTTTTCTCGACGACCGTTGTTCAACGAACCAACGAACGAAAACGTCATCATCCACAAACCCCTCCTCTTCTAACCGTTTCACTACCGCCTCCACTATAGAAGTGCCCCATCGGTATCGTATGGACTTCTTATTCAAATAGATCACCATCTCTTTTTTACTGCGAGGACGGAATTTTAAAAAAAAATATCCGTAGCGTAAGGCTTTTTCCACATCATCCTTGGGAGAGCTCATAATTTTTTCACGGGTTTCGCATGCATTTTTTCCTGGATGGATTTCGATATCTGCGCTTTTAGTTTGTCATCTGTAGCAACCGTTTCTTTCACTTGTTCTTTTCCTTGACCCAACATTTTTTCTCCGAACTTGATGAAGGATCCGCTTTTCGTAAGGACGCCTGCGGCGATCGCCGCGTCAATGAATCCTTCTTCTTTATCGATCCCGTTTGCGGTAATAGTCAATTCCGCTTCCTTAAAAGGCGGAGCCACTTTATTTTTTACAACTCTTACTCTCACGCGTGCCCCATACGCCTGGTTATTTTTCTTCAATGTCTCAATTTTCCTGACGTCGCACCGTATCGAGGCATAGAACTTAAGAGCAAGGCCTCCGGAAGTAGTCTCGGGATTCCCAAACATGATCCCAATTTTCAAGCGGAGCTGATTGGTAAAAATAATAGTGGTTTTTGATTTTGATACGACTCCGGTGAGTTTCCGGAGAGCTTGAGACATAAGGCGCGCCTGTAGTCCCATCTGCGATTCTCCCATCTCTCCTTCAATCTCTGAGCGGGGAACCAGTGCCGCAACCGAATCAACTACCACGAGATCCACTCCCCCTGATCGGATAAGAGCCTCAGCAATTTCCAAGGCCTGCTCTCCAGTATCTGGTTGGGAAACGAGAAGATCGTCCAAATTTACCCCTAAAATTCTTGCCCATGAAGGATCAAACGCATGCTCAGCATCAATAAATGCAGCTATTCCGCCGTTTTTTTGGGCTTGTGCGATGAGGTTTAAACAGAGGGTAGTTTTTCCGGATGACTCGGGTCCATAAATTTCAATAATTCTCCCCCTTGGAATCCCTCCAACGCCCAGCGCAATATCCAATGGCAAGATTCCTGTTGAAATCACTTCGGTCACTGCAATAGGAGCCTCGCCCAATCTCATAATGGACCCGCGGCCAAACTGTTTTTGGATTTGATCAATCGCAAGTGCCACGGCTTGCCTCTTTGGGTTTTTTTCATCAGATCTCATAATAAAAGTTAAAACTAATAATAGGCTAGTTATATCTTCAGATATATATTGTAAAACCGCAATGGATTATATGCAACCAAATATGAAGGAAGTGTTCCTATAAAATATAAATGAGAGAAACAATGATGAATCCCCATAATCCTATGGTAACGATGAGGGGCGTGTCGTTCGTAATAATCTTCTCAGGACGCTCTCCCTCTTCCCTTTCGTAAAGGAGTTGCGCATACCGCGCAATCCCATACACGACAAGGGGGATTGTGACCATGAGCCACTTGCGGGCCTCAAACTCGGGGAAGATTCCTGCAAAAAAATCCGTGAAGATGGTTTTGGTCGTGGGAAGTTTTTCAAAATAGGTATAGAACGAGTATGCGATGATCGTGGTAGTCGCAAACGTATTCGTCAAAAAGTCTAACAGGTGCTCTTTATAGCGAAATAGGGATAGTCGTGCTTCTTTCCCATGCGATACCAACTCTGCGTGACGTTTCACGGTTGCCATGAACAGGGAACCGAAAAATATCGTCAAAAGTAACCATATGGGGATATGGTAGCCGGAGACGACTTCTCCTCCAAATGCGCGAAGCATGAACGAAACCGAAATGGTAAAAATGTCGATGATTGGATATTTTTTTAGGTACAGCGAATAAAAAAAATGCAGAAGGATAAATACCAAACTCAGTAAAAAAAACTGGATCGAAAAAATGAGCGAGATGATCAATGAAATAAGAGTAAGGAGAAATACGATAAACGTTGCTTCTGGAATCGTAACCTCCCCTGAGGCGATCGGTCGGAATCTCTTGATGGGATGTTTTTTATCAAACGGGTAATCGATGATATCATTCAGAACATAGGAGGTTGAGGAAAGAAGACAGAACGTTAGGAACGCGTAAATGATCCGAGACAGTAATGCGATATCAAACAACTGTCCGCTGAAAGTAACCGCAGTAAAAACAACGAGGTTTTTGATCCACTGGTTCACCCGCAAAACGCGAAGCATGGTATACAATCTACCTTGTTTCATTTCAAATTACATTATACAATATTTTACAGTACGATGATTCTATTAAAGTTATGATACTATCATATGATTAACCTTGATGATATGAATGCCGTTATTCAATCACAGGGAGGAGATGCTGTCCTCCGATCCATTGACGCTCTCCCTGAGCAATTAAAACAGTCTTTTGACGAATCGTTGCGTGTTTCCTTTCCCGACACGTATACCCATGTCCGAAATGTATTGGTGTGCGGGATGGGAGGGTCCCGTTTCACCGCGCTTATCGTGAAGGAGTTGTTTAAGGAACAGATCACGGTCCCTTACGCAATCAACGATGACTATCTTATCCCCCACTATGTGGGACCGGATACCCTCGTTATCCTCTCTTCCTATTCTGGTACAACGGAAGAAATCATACAAAATGGTAAAAGTGCTTACCAAAAAAAGGCACTTCTTGCCGGAGTCGCCGCAGGGGGCGAGATTGTCTCATTCCTAAAAAGCGTCAAGGCTCCTGTGTATGAATTCAATCCCATCCATAATCCTTCCGGACAACCGCGAATCGGATTTGGGTACGGGGTTGGTGGACACATGGGAATGTTGGCGAATCTTGGACTCGTCCGGGATTCCTCGGATCACATCGCGTCCGCGATCAACGCTCTCCCTGGGTTACTGAATCCTTATAAACTATCTATCCCAAAAGACGCAAACCCTGCAAAACGCATGGCGCAAGAGCTATACGGAACGTATCC
>PEZG01000005.1 GCA_002774185.1 Candidatus Roizmanbacteria bacterium CG09_land_8_20_14_0_10_41_9
AAAACAATAGGGTTGCAAAGAGTAATACAGGATGCACGAACAATTTCCGGTTTCTTTCGAAAAAAGTTATTCCTGATCCGATAAGAAGAGCAATGGGGGGGAGGATTAATATCTGATAGTATTCATGTTGGACGTTTCCTCCCTGAAAAACGAGTAGATAAGCGAGAGCGCTCAAAAAAACCGCGTAGAAAAAACCACTTTGTTTTTTAATAAGTCCTACGATGAACGGAACAGTAAGGAATCCGCCAAGGATAAGATTATTGATGCGTTCAAAAAAAATCCAGCGGAAAAAAGCAGGTTTGAAGAAAATAATCTTTTGACCTTCAAAAGTATTCACGCTCGTGATGAGCCATTGGCTCGCCGGTATTCCCTCGGGGAATTTAAGAATATACATCCTCCAAAGAATGACGGGAATGGCAGAGAGAGCGAAATAGATATATGGTTCGACTTTTCTGAAGAAAGAAAGTCGGTATTTTTGAAAGAAAATATACAGAAGCGCGATACTATAAAAAATAGTTGTGGGTTTGATGAGGAGAGATAAGGAAAAAGATAGGATGGATAAGAAAAAAAGCGTCCATTTAAGAGCGTTCGTTTTTACCTGGGAAACATAAAGGAAAAACAAGGAAAGGAATGCAAAAGATAGTGCAGTGGTTTCCGGCAAAACTACACGGGAAAAAAAGACAAAAAATGGGAATACTGCATACGTAACAGATGAGATAATTGCGGTAGCTCTTCCTGATTCACTCAACCCAAAATAGTAGAGTATCGCAATGATAATCAAAGAAAAAAAGATAGAGACAAGACGTCCATGCACTTCGAGAGGTATTGAAGGGAATGCCCGGTAAGTTATCGCAAACATAGCGTTGTAAAGGGGAAATTCAACAAAACGGTATCCGTTCGGGTTATCTTTCCCCGATTGGGTATCTGAAAGATCATCGTACCGGGGATGGAGTAAATCCAATCCTCCCCTGGCAAAATTCCTTGCAACCGATGCGGTATCTACCTGCCTCCAGGAATGGAAGTCTGCTAAGGGGGTGTTGATTTTATACAGTCGAAACCCAAGGGCGACGATAAGGATGGCACAAACAATAAATACGTCTTTTATTTGAAACGGTCTTCTTTTCATGATGGAATCACTTCCGTTTAACTATGAATTTGGTTGACCCGACAAAGATGCCGCTCGTTATCCAAAATTGAAATGCAAGTTTAGACGCTTCGAACACGTCGATATATGTTGCGTTGAAAAGCAATGCGCCGAGTCCAAACAGAAAACCAAAATAAATAAGTCTGATTTCTCCTTTCAGTTTCAAAGTGTAGGAGAGGATGTTTTTTGCGATCAATCCTAAGATAACTAAAAAGAGAGTCGTGCCTAGAAGTCCAAGTTCACCCAGCCATCGTAAAAAGTCATTATCCGTTGCTTCCGTGATGGAGGAGGGTCCGGTTCCCAAAATAGGACTTTTTAAAAATGCCATGATGGCTCGGGGCCATTCAACTTGTATGCGGGTAGCAAACGAAATATCCGATACAACGGTTGTTATTGGCTTTAATCCTGCAGCAATGGACGCAATCATCCTGTTTTCGTCTTCCTCAGTCAATTTCGTTCCCGACCTCGACGCTTCCCACCGGATATCTTCTTTTATCTTTTGCTTCACTAGTTGCTCATCGGCATCGGACTTCGTATAGGGTTGGGTTGGGAATAAGAAGCCGCATATGGTTGTTTTTACCAGATTTAATTGGGCCGCAATGGACGCGATCATTACCTCTACGGGGTTTGGAGCTTTCTTCGATTTTGGCATTTCTTTAGTGCCTGTTTTAGTTTTTGATGCGACCGCTGATCCACTGGCAGCAAGCTTTGATTCATCGGTTGAAATTTCAACTCCTGAAGAGGTTGTTCCGGTTGCCTGAGGTTTTAATTCTATGAAGAATGTTCCTGCTGGAACCTCTTTTGTTGTAATTTTTTGCGGTACAATAACATGTCCGGTTTGCTGGTTTACAAAAATCTGTTTGACTTGGAAAGTCCTCTCAATCCTTGACGTAAGATTTTTGGATGAAACAGTAAGAAGAGCCGTTAAAACAAAAACAATGAGGAAATATTTGAATTTTTTAAATGCCAACAGGAATAGAAAAACGGAGATGATATATGCGCCGTAAGAAATTCTAGAAGCAGTAAGGATGAGGGTAAACAGCGAGATACAAAACCATACGAAGTAGCGGATCTGCGAGCGGAAAAAAAAGTATCCGAGAAGAATCGGCATAAGGAAAACAAGATATGCCGCCAGATCATAATGTCCTGCAAACGTAGACGATACCCGCGCTTCAGGCGTAAGGAACAACAGGTAGCCTTTTGCATATTCGGGGTTCATGGTTTGAACTGCGGGCCATCCCAAAAACTTCTGGCCTATCCCATACACGCTCACGATGAGAAAAACAGAGAGGATAAGCTTTAAATAATAAAAAAATTCATTTTTAGATGTTATTAACGATGCGGCAATAAAAAATACACACATGTATTCAATCCGTCTAAGGGCATGGAGGTAACCTAGGTGGTTAATGATGATGGCCCTGATGGAAAGTCCGTAAAGGACCGAGGCAAAGCACGAAACCCAAAACATTAAAAAAAGGAACAAAAAGATGTTTAGGTTCAGTTTGAAAGAAACCTTTTTGCGGATAAATTGAATCGCAAAGGCAAGACAGAGAAAAACAATATAAAAATCTTCCGCGCGGACCGCAATGTATGTGTAGTTGACCATCCGGATGGGGAGTTTCGGATAAAGGGGGACAATGAAAATGAATACGGAAAAAAGGATTTTGATTAAATTGTCGTCAATTTTCTTGAGCAATGGAGAGAGCTTTTTCATAGGTTTGGATAAGATACGGATCGTGCCGGATTTTGCCAATGAATAATGCGGCCAATGCCTTTAATTTTAGCATACCTTTCAGTAAAAACATATCAAAAGGCGAATAGTGTTTGCGGTAAAAATAGACAAATCCTCGGTACACTTGCAGGATCGGATAAGTTTTTCCTTTGCTTGAGGAGGATCCTAGATGGGTGAAATGAGCCTGAGGATAGAAAAACACGCGGTAACCCAGTTGTTTTGCCCGATAGAGAAGGTCTGTTTCATCCATATACATGAAAATTCCTTCATCAAATCCAGCCACGTGTTCAAAGCATGCTTTTTTTGTCAAAATACACGCCCCAGACACCCAGTCGACCTCTTTCATTTTATTCGGGGAATATCGGGTTAAACCCCAGTAATCACCTCGAAGGAATAATGCTCCGAACACCACAGGAAGAGAGTAAAAAGGTCCACAAGATGGTTGGTCCGAACCATCTGAGTTGAGAAGTTTTCCTCCGGCAAAATGCACATTCGGATTTTCAGCCAGGAATAAAAAAAGTTTTTGTATTGCGTCATCCAAAACCACCGTGTCCGAATTCAGGAGTAACGTATATTCACCGCGTGATGCATGAATACCCTGATTGTTTGCTTTTGCAAAACCTACGTTTTTTTGATTTTTTATAAGTCGAATATGAGGATGGGTATTGGATATATTTTCCAGCATTGAGACAGATCCATCAGTCGAGGCATTATCTATGACAATAATTTCAAAAGGAACGGAAATGTGCGATTTTAGGATGGAATCCAGACAGTTGCGAGTAATAGTTTGCGTATTGTAGGAGATGATAATGACGGAAAGTTTGACGTGATCTTCGTTGATTGAAGTCATAGTGTATATTATAATAAAAAGATAGGTTTTTAGCAGGCAGACTGGGTAGCTCAGTGGTAGAGCAGTCGTTTCATAAGCGACGGGTCGTGGGTTCGAATCCCGCCCCAGTCACCGAGCTGAGCTCGGTGATCAGTCCGCTGAGCGGACTCACCAGAAACATATGAATAAACTCTATAAACCCGATGAAACATTGCAGATAAGTGAAAGAGTCTACAAAACCGGAATCCATGGGTTGTGGTATCTTTCCCATAGAGCCCACAAAGATGAAAGGGGTTTTTTTCGAGAGGTGGCAATCATCAATGAATTGGAGTCCATAAGGAAGGCTTCATTCAACATAAGGCAGATCAACCATTCCCGGTCAGAAGTGCACGTCACCCGTGGATTTCACGCGGAAGCTTGGGACAAACTAATTACGGTTTTCAATGGAGTGTGTTTTTGTGCTCTTGCAGATATCAGGCCGGATTCCCCTACGTTTGCTCGTGTTGAAACGTTTCTTTTGGGTAATGGTGAGGGAACATTAGACGGTTCCCTGTTTATTTCTCAAGGGATCGCGAATTCAGTATGCGTGATTCAAGGACCTGTAGACTATATGTATGGAGTAAACAAGCTGTATAAAGATAGGGATCCGAAAGGGGATCGGGCAATCTCCCTTTTTGACCCAGATTTACATGTGGAATGGCCTATATCAAAAGACCAAATGATCATTTCGGATCGCGATGCAAATTCGGTAACCCTTCGACACGTATTTCCTGAAAAATTTAAATCCTAATCATTTCCAGTCAGGGATGTAGTATTTTTTGCCCCTAAGGTTTTTAGGTAGATATTCTTGTTGTACTTGGTTCCCTGATTGTTTCTCAACGAGCCACGGATACCTTATGTGTCCTCGTCCATATCCTAAGTTTTTCATAACTTTATTAGGAGCATTTCTCAGGTGCAGAGGAATTGGGTCGAGATTTTCCTCATCGAGGTCTGAGAGTGCCTGCTGGATCCCAACAGTTGAAGCAATAGATTTCCTTGACGTAGCAAGGTATGTAGCGGTTTGCGCTAAGATCAGGGATGCTTCCGGCATCCCGATCATATGAACAGCCTGTATGCAGGAAGTAGCAACAACCAAGGCGGTTGGTTGAGCGTTCCCAATATCTTCAGAAGCGAAGATAACCATCCTTCGAGCAATGAACACTGGGTCTTCCCCGGATTTTATCATCCGCGCCAGGTAATGGAGGGTGGCGTCTGCATTTCCTCCCCTCATACTTTTAATGAATGCAGAGATCGTATCGTAGTGCCAATCGCCCTTTTTATCGTAATAAATAGCTTTTCTCTGTACAGCTTCTTCTGCGGTTTGAAGGGTGACCTTTTCCACCAACGTGGCAGCAAGTTCAACGGCATTAATGGAGGTTCGCGCGTCTCCATTAGCATTCTTAACAATATGTTTGAGGGCTTCTTTGCTCCAGGTATGTTTTGGGTATAGAGCGGTGGCGCGTTTCACAATCATTTGTATTTCGGATTCCTCCAGGGGATAGAGAACGTAAATCTGGCTTCTGGATACGAGTGGGGCAATCACTTCGAATCCTGGATTCTCAGTTGTGGCCCCGATTAAGGTAATAGTTCCATTTTCAACATACGGTAAGAACGCATCTTGTTGGGCTTTGTTGAAACGATGGATTTCATCGACAAATAACACGGTCTTTTTTTGGTAAAGTCCAATATCATCTTTTGCTTTGGCGATGATTTTTCTAACCTCTGAGACTCCGCCTCCCGCAACGGCGGAAAAGGGAACAAAGTGGGCGTCCACGTACCGAGCAATCAGACGGGCTAGGGTAGTTTTTCCTGAGCCTGGAGGTCCCCAGAGGACCATGGAGATAATATTTCCAGATTCGAGCATCTGTCGTATGGGCTTTCCTTTTCCTACCAAGTGCTTTTGACCAACGAATTCATCCAGGGTTTTGGGTCGAAGTTGTTCTGCTAGGGGAATGTTCATTGCAGATATTGTACACCCATCCTATTTATAAATTGCGAGAACGATTTTGTTGCTTCGCAAAAAATATTTTCGCAATTCCCACTATTACAGATGTATTGTTTGGTATCCTTCACTTTCGTGGTCGCAATCAACGCAGTAGATAGAAAACATGTCTTTAATCACGGTTTTTTCTTTCATTTCAACGTCGGGATCGTCCGGTTTTACCATCTTTTCCGTTCCTTTTTTTATCGGTACAAACTGTTTTGTCACAGGGAGTTCTTTTGGTTCGGTTCCCTTTATGAAATATTCGAATCGGGATTGGCAATTTTCTTCGCCGCTTTCCTTTTTACCCATGGCAACCCCGCTATCCCAGCACACTTTCATGCCCGTAACGGATTCAGGTCTCACCGGCCAGAGATCGGGTTGATTTTGAAGCACATGATTCATCACTTTGTTCCATATGGGAGCAGCTCCAGTGACGCCTGAGGTGAGATAGGGGTTCATGGGAGTGTTATCGTTGTTTCCCACCCATACCACAGTGAGAAAATTTGGCGAGTATCCGATCGTCCAGTTATCCTTTTTATCATCTGTGGTCCCGGTTTTCACGGAAACGGCATGTTTGGAAATGTTGAGGAGAGAGGATGATCCGAACGCGGCAGACCGCGCATTGTCATCGAGCAAAATATGGGAAATGATGAATGCGGTTTCTTGGGAGACCGCTTTTTTTCCGCTGATCGCGAGAAAATTCGGATAGGTAAGCGGTTTACTCACGTCTTTCACGTAATTCCTATCCTCATATTTATAAAGCGTTTTTCCAAGCTTGTCTTTCACTTCCAGGAGTCCAAATAATTTTTTTGGAGTTCCTCTGTTCGCGAATACAGAAAAAGCCTGCGCCATTTCAGTCATTTTTACTTCTCCTCCACCCAATGTAAGGGACAGTCCATAATTTTTCGGATTTTTAAAGCTTGTTATCGTAAATGCAGAGGCAGATGCGATGAAGTTCTCAACTCCATTTACTGCCATCATTTTTACTGCAGGAATGTTGTAAGAATTTCCCAAAGCAAACCGGAGCTGGGTCGGACCATGGAATTGACCATCATAATTAACCGGACAGTATCCACTGGGTTGGCCGGCAGCAGAAAAACACGTGGGTACATCGAGAAAAACCGTTGCGGGTGTAACGAGTTTTCTCTCAATTCCAATCGCATAGTTAATCGGCTTTATCGAACTCCCGGGTTGTCGAAGGGCGGTTGTCACGTTGAAGGCT
>PEZG01000065.1 GCA_002774185.1 Candidatus Roizmanbacteria bacterium CG09_land_8_20_14_0_10_41_9
TTTTGTTTACCGCCTGGCCTTGGTTTTTTGAAGCATCGACAATTTCCGAAACCAATTTCTTTGAGAATGTATGATATTCTTTATTGGATTTGGTAAGTGCGATATCAAGGATCCAGTTAAGGGCGAGGAAAAGCTTTCGTTCCCTTCTCACCTCTATAGGAACCAAATAGGAGGCTCCCCCGAGACGTTTCGGTTTCACTTCATGCAAAGGGGCAACATTGTTGATGGCTTGTTGCAATACCTTTAGCGGATCATTTCCCTGTTTCTTGAGTTCGTCCATTACTTCGTAAACAATTCGGCGAGCAACGTTTTTTTTCCCGTCCCGCATAGTGAAATTGATGAGTTTTGCAACCTCAATACTTTGGTAGAGAGAATCTGGTTTTACGGCTAGTTTTTTATATTGGTTTCGTGGCATAGGTGGAATGATAAAATTATGTCGTTTTCGCTTTCTCAAATTTGGTTCCGTATTTTGAACGGGAGGTTTTGCGATCCGTCACCCCTGAAGTGTCATATTTCCCACGGACAATGTGGTATTTGACACCGGGAAGGTCCTTTACCCTTCCTCCTCGCACTAGCACAATAGAATGTTCGGCTAGGTTATGTCCAACTCCTTGAATATAGGCGGTCACTTCCATTTTATTTGAAAGTCTGACCCTTGCGACCTTTCGCAAAGCGGAATTAGGCTTCTTGGGAGTCATAGTCCTCACAACGGTACACACTCCCCGTTTTAAGGGGTTATCTACCGTAATATAGCGCCTTTTCAGAGAATTAAAATTCTCCTTTAAGGCTGCGGCCCTTGATTTTTTACTCCTTTTGTGTCTCCCGGCTTTTATCAGTTGATTGATCGTCGGCATATTTGTTTAAAAACTTCCCATAATACTTTTCAATGAGTTCTTTTGTGACGGGGATAAGTCTGCCTATTATAACATTTTCCTTGAGGCCCAGCAAGTAATCCACCTGGCCTTTAATGGCCGATGAGCTCAAAACATTCGTAGTTTGTTCAAATGAAGCAGAAGAAAGCCACGAATCCGTATAGATGGCGGCCCGGGTGATCCCTAGGATAGAAATCTTTCCCACAGAGGGTTTTCCACCTTTTGCCAGCATTTTTTTATTCTCTTCCTCGAAGCGGATTTTAGAAACAATCTCTCCCTTTATAAAAGAAGTGTCCCCTTCGTCTTCGATGATTACCTTATCGCTCATTTTCCGTATAATGACTTCAAAATGTTTATCGTGGATTCCGATCCCTTGAGACTCGTACACTTTTTGGACTTCATCCACTAGATAAATTTGTGCAGCTCTTAGGCCCTTAATCGTAAGGATATCGTTTACATTCAGGTATCCTTCGGAAAGAGCGACGCCGGACGTGACCAGTTCCCCATCCTTCACTTTCAATTTTTGTGACATGGGAATGATGAACTCCTGTTCTGCGGCAGGAGTCTTATTCACGGAAGTAATTTTGATGTTATATACTTCTTTGTTTGAATCCTCCTGGATAGACACTTTCCCGTCCAGTTCAGAGATGGGAGATACCACCTTCGGGGTTCTCGTCTCAAATAACTCCTCTACTCTCGGAAGTCCTTGGGTAACGTCAGAGATAACAATGCCTCCGAAGTGTCTAACCCTCATCGTAAGCTGCGTTCCGGGTTCTCCGATAGATTGTGCAGCGATGACTCCGACCGGAACTCCGATTTCCACCAATCGGTTTGTGGAGAGGTCAATTCCGTAACACATCTGACACGCACCGTGTTTCGATTGACAATAAAGGGGTGATCTAACCACAACTTTCTTGACGTTTGCGCGTTCTAGAGTTCGAATTTTTTCTTCATCTATCGATTCTCCCGCTTTCAAAATAATTTTTTTATCTTCTCCTATCGCATCTTTTGCTAAAAATCTTCCTTTCAGTCGTTCTTTAAATTTCTCCCCTCTTGGAGAGGTGGAATCTATCAAAAGTCCTTCAGAAGTTCCACAATCTTCTTCCTTAATAATCATGTCATGGGAAACGTCTACGAGTCGTCGGGTCAGATAACCAGCGTCAGCCGTCTTCAGTGCGGAGTCGGTAAGACCCTTTCGTGCTCCGCGTGCAGAAATGACGTATTCAAATATGGATAATCCTTCACGGTAGTTTGACTTGGTGGGGACCTCAATAATCTTTCCCATAGGGTCAACTACGAGTCCTTTAATGGCGGATAGCTGCTTGAGCTGTTCCCGTGAGGCTCGTGCTCCCCCGGATTTAATAATGATTTTTACAGGATTCTGCTCATCTAATGCGTCCCATGTTTTGTCAGCGAGTTGTTCCGTCGTTTCAATCCATAGTTTATTCGAGTACCTTCTCTTTTCTTCGACGGTGAGCAACCCCTGTTGATAATTCTTTTCAATTTTCTCTATTTCTTTTTCCGTACGTTCGACAATCTCCTGTTTTTCTTTGATGATTTTACAATCAAAGATGGAAACCGATAATCCTCCAGATATGGTAGCCGCCCAAAACCCAATCTCTTTGATTTTATCGATGAGTTCCCCAACCTTTTCATTCGGGAACAGTCTCATCGCATGGACTACGATATTTTTTAGATCGTTCGCTTTAGTCTCCTGGTTCATGAACCGCATTTCTTGAGGGAGGCACTGATTGAAGAATATCCTTCCAACGGTCGTTTTACAAAGGGTGTCCTCAATTTTTACCCAAATAGGCTCCCTAAGCTGTATAGACCCAAAATGGAACGTATTGATTGCTTCCTCCTCGGACGAAAAAGCCCTCAATTCCTCATCAGTTTTATTTCCAGACGTTGAGTCGATCGTTGTAAGATAGTAACAGCCGAGAGCCATTTCTTTGTTTGGAAGTACGATAGGAGTGCCGTCTGAGGGTTTGAGCAAATTATGGTACGGCATCATTCGACTCTTTACCTCCTCGATGGCATTCTTTGAGAGCGGTAAAAATACCCCCATAGCATCCCCGTCAAAATCTGCATTATATCCGGAACATACCGTCGGATGCAGTTTAATCGCATTAGAATCTGTTAAAACCGGATAGAATCCAAGCACAGAAAGTTTGTGGAGCGTTGGTGCACGATTAAGGAGTACTGGGTGGTTTTTTGTGATTTCCTCAAGGATGTCGTAGACAATGGGTTCTTTCTTCTCTAGGAAATTCTTTGCGCTTTTAATATTAGGGGCAAGGCCACGGATAATGATCTCATGGAGAAGAAAGGGTTTAAAAAGTTCAAGAGCCATCTCTTTTGGTATACCGCACTGGTCAATATTCAATTCAGGTCCGACGATGATAGTTGACCGTCCGGAGTAATCCACCCGTTTTCCAAGTAAGTTTTGTCTGAAGCGTCCTTGTTTCCCCCGCAAAATATCGGATAATGACTTTTGAATTTTAGAAGCAGCTCCTTGGGTTCGGGATCTTCCTTTTGATTTTTGAAGATCGATGAGGGAGTCGACCGCTTCCTGAAGCATTCGTTTTTCATTTCTCAAGATAATTTCAGGTGCTCCCAAATCAATGAGTTGTTTCAGACGGTTGTTCCTATTGATCACTCTCCGGTAGAAATCGTTCAAGTCTGACGTCGCAAATTTGCCTCCCGGAAGTTGCACCACAGGTCGCAGATCCGGAGGAATCACAGGGAGAACTGTCAAGATCATCCATTTTGGAGAAATTTGCGCCTTGATGAATGATTCCAATGCACGCACTTTCTTCAACAGTTTGTTGCGTTTGTTTCCCTTTGCCTCATTCAGATCTTTCAGAGAGCTGGCATATTCCTTATTGATATCCAACGAGGATAGTATTTCGTATACCGTTTCTGACCCCATTCCTACAACGACGCACTGGTCAATCCCTTTTTCCCTCAAGTAGAGATAATCATCTTCTTCTACAGTGTCTTGGGGTTTTAAAGATTTTACCACTTTCACTATTCGATCAAAAAAGGCAATTTTCTTTGATTTCTGCTCAAGGAATTTATCAGAAATGACTTTTATTTGCTCCCGTTCCTTAAAGTTAATTTCCTGCTGGGTAATTTCCCTCTGTTCCCGGTTCGGGATCTTTTTTACCAGATCGTCTTTTTGTTTTCTGAATTCCTCATCCACTTTCTCCTTTTCTTTTTTGAAAAGATCCTCTTGATTTTTGAGTTCTTCTCTTTTCAACTCTTCGATCGCTTTTACTGCATCTTTTTGTTTGTCTTTATCCGTTGACTTCACGAGGTACAACGCATAATAAATGATTCGTTCCAGTGCTTGAGGAGGTATGTCGAGGATGGTACTTAGGACAGAAGAGGGGCCCTTGAAGTACCAGATGTGCGCAATGGGAGAGGCGAGTTTAATATGTCCCATCCGCTCCCGTCTTACGGCTGAAGTGGTGATCTCTACACCGCACCGGTCACAGATGATCCCCTTATAGCGCATCCGTTTATATTTGCCGCAATAACACTCATAATCTTTTGTAGGTCCAAAGATCCGTTCATCGAAGAGTCCGTCCTTTTCTGCGCGGAATGTCCGGTAATTGATCGTTTCTGGTTTGGCCACCTCTCCGTGGGACCAGCTTAAGATAACTTCGGGAGAAGCTAAACTAATCTTCAATCCTGAAAAATCAATATGATTTTGTTTTTGAGCGTCCATACAGTGTTATATATAATCAATAGACAGACCCAACGCATTCAATTCTTTTATGAGTACGTTGAATGACTCTGGCACATTAGATTGGGGAATGTCAATTCCCTTGATAATAGACTCAAAGGCTTTTGTTCTTCCCCGTACATCATCACTTTTTATCGTTAGGAGTTCTTGCAACGTTGAAGGTACGCGATGGGATTCCAAAGCCCACACTTCCATTTCTCCAAATCGCTGTCCTCCCATTTGGGATTTTCCGCCCAAGGGTTGTTGGGTAACGAGCGAATAAGGCCCAACAGATCTTGCGTGGAATTTGTCCTCGACCATGTGAATGAGCTTCATAATATACGCAGTCCCTACCAACACTTTCCTTTCGTAGGGTATCCCTGTCTTCCCATCAAACAACGTGACTTTTCCGTCCAGCGGAAGATCGAGTTTCTTTAACTCGTTTATGATGAACTCCTCTTTGATTTTTTCGAAAACAGGGACAAGGATGGTCTTGTTGTTTTTACTCGCGATAAGCCCAAGTAAATTCTCAAACAGTTGTCCTAGATTCATTCTGGAGAGGATTGAGAGCGGAGACAGGATTACATCAACCGGAGTTCCATCTTCCAGGTACGGCATATCCCATTCCGGAAGTATCTTTGAGATAACTCCTTTATTTCCATGTCTGCCTGCCAATTTGTCTCCGACGGAAATTTTTCTGAGTTGGGCAGTGTTCACAATGATTCGTTTGAGGATGCTAGGCTCAAGTTCGTTCGGATCCTTTTTCGCGTCAATAATCTCAAGGTTTACTATCGTGCCCCGTTTTCCGTAAGACACTCTAAGCGACGTGTCCTTTACGTCCTTTGCCTTTTCACCGAAAATCGCTCGAAGAAGCCGCTCCTCTGCAGTGAGTTCTTTTTCTCCTTTTGGAGCAACCTTTCCGACCAAAATATCGCCACCGTGTACTTCCGTACCCACTACCACGAGTCCATCCTTATCGAGGTTTTGCAGTACTTCCTCGCGGACATTGGGAATATCTCTTGTTAGTTCCTCTGGACCAAGTTTTGTATCAATGAGATCTGCGATGAATTCTTCTTCTGTGATTGAGCTTAAGACATCTTCTTTTGCGAGTCGCTCCGACACTACGAACCCGTCCTCATACCCGAGTCCATTCAGGGAAGTGTATGCTACAACAAGATTTTTTCCGAGAGCAAGTTTCCCGTCACGGGTGGATGGTCCGTCGATCAGGACATCGCCTTTCCTCACCTTTTGACGAGGTTCTACCTTTGGCCGTTGATCAAAACATACATCTTTGCTGGTTCTCACGAACCTGCCCATTTCATACTCGTATTTTTTTCCGCTTTTTCCTTTTACAATCATTTTGCGTCCGTCCACATACTCGATGGTTCCATCTTCCTCTGCAAAAATAGTTCGATCTAAGGATGAACTTATTTTCTTTTCCATCGAGGTTCCCACGATAGGAGCGTCAGGGTTAATAAGAGGGACTGCTTGACATTGCATGTGGGTTCCCATGAGGGCTCGGCTTGCATCGTCGTTCTGCAAAAAAGGAATAAGTGCCGCTGAAGCCCCTATAACCTGTCGAGGGGAAACATCGATCAAATCTAATTTTTCCAATGGGATTTCGACAATTTCACCTTTGTACCGCGCTACTACATTCGTATCCGTGAAATAATTTTTTTCATCGATCGATATGTTGTTAGAAGTTATATAGTAATTTTCTTCATCATCCGCTTGTAGATATACAATTTCATCGGACATTTTGATCTTGGTCCTCGACCCATTTTTCTCTTTCACGAGTCTCTTATAGGGCGTTTCAAGGAACCCGTAAGAATTCACTCGGGAATAAAGCGCCATGTAGGTAACGACGCCGATATTGGGGCCTTCCGGAGATCTGATTGGACAAATTCTCCCGTATTGTGACGATGAGATGTCTCGTATGGAGAAGGAGGCCCGGTCTTTTTCAATACCGCCTGGTCCGCCAACGGTAATTCTTCGCAAATTATCCAACTCAGATAATGGGTTTGTTTGGTCTACGATCGTTGATAGTTGGCTAGTTCTGTAAAACGAGTTGATGGCGACGATCAGAGGTTTTGAATTGACGATTTGGGACGGGGAGACGCTGAGTTCTCCGGCAACCAAACTCATCCGTTCCTTGATTTCGCGCTCCATTCTCACCATTCCGACACGGATTCCATACATACTTACGAGTTCTCCGACGGTGCGGAGTCTCCGGTTGCCTAAATGATCAATGTCATCAAAATTTCCTCGTCCTGCAGTAAGATTTACCAAATACTTTATTGTTTCTATGATGTCTCTTTTCGTTAATAAATGGTTTTCGCGGTTGATTTCAAGATTAAGGTCTAA
>PEZG01000014.1 GCA_002774185.1 Candidatus Roizmanbacteria bacterium CG09_land_8_20_14_0_10_41_9
TATCGCTCCATAAAACATTTTTTTAGCATCGAGTTTCTTCTTATCAACGAACTTCTCCTCCAGCTTATCCCACGTTTCCCAAAAAAGACTAAAATCAATTCGATCCTTTTTTACTTGGGAAGGAGCAGATTTCTCTACAATAGATTGGGAGGAAACGTATTCGCCGAGTTTATACCCAGACCCAAATAAGAAGATGCAGGCAGAAAGGATAAGAAGAATATTCGTTATTTTTTTTGCGTTCATATTAGGCGTAAAAGTATATTCTACTATTTTTTCTATCAACGAGACAATAAGGAAGATGGGAATGGAATATTTTTTTCAGATCATCAACATATTTCAAAATAGCATGAGGGATGGTCACTGCTTCACTGGCGTCTTTTACGCTGATGAATCCTTTCGTGCCGAGTGCTTCTATTTTTGCTTGAGCATAGGGCGACAGGGATTCGCAGATGAGGATTTTATTTTGAACTTCAATGTCGGTAAGTCGCATGTTTACCTCTTTGAGGTAAAACGTTCCAGCCCCAAAATCAGCACCTGCGCTTTTTAATACATATTCTTGGCCCTCATTCACCTTGAGGGAAAGCTCATTTTTTTTTATTTCTACAACTTCACCGGTAAAGTATGCCGGGATGGAATTTCTTTTACCCTCAAAAACGGCGATAACCATGACTCCTTCCGTATGGTTAATTTCCTTAATAATCCCAGCATATTCGCAAACGATCGTCTGGGTTGAAAGAAGGGTTTTTTTATTTGCAAGGGTTTCTCCTTTTTCCGTATGGTCCCCCACAAACTTCTTCAGGTAGCGGAATATCTTCGAGGGAGGGATTCCTAGGGTTTTTGCCAGAGGAATATGGATATCTGTTGCCGTTTTTTCTTCAAGAAACGGAGTATCAAACGTCACTTTTTGGACCACCTTAAGGAGACACTTGCTTTCTTCGGGTATAGGTATTTTTATAATCATGTCTATATTTATTATAGCATCACGGGGTGGAGAGGGGGTGAGAGAAGTTTTTACCTTAGACCCTGATAAGATACATACGGCAGTAAGCCAAGATATCGGGCATATTTGATATGTTTAGTCAATCGCCGTTGGTGTTTAGCGCACAGCTGAGTTTTCTCACGACTGAGAATTTTCATCCGAGGCGAAATAAATTTAGCAAGGTTATCGATCTCCTTGTAGCTCGGCGACGCATTATACTGACAAAAAAAGCATTTATTCATATTGGGAAACAGTTTCAAAATGGTATATCGTTTGGATCCACATCCTGACTTTCACTGGCACTTTTTCCTTCGGTTTTTCCTTTTGTGTCTTTCACTTCCCCTGTTGCTTCTTTCTCTTCTAGGGGCTTTGTTTCTTCTACTTTGGTTTCATCACTCCCCACAATCGTTCGTTTCCCATCCCCAAACACGATAAAGTCATCCAGTACTATTTCCGTAATGGAGCGTTCTTGACCGTCGCGGCCCGTAAAAGAACGGTAGGTAAGTCTTCCTTCAAGGAACACTTTCCTTCCTTTTGAGAGTAGTTTTCCACAAAGTTCAGCGAGTTTTTGCCAAGAAACGATACGATGGTATTGTGTTTCATCCTTTATTTTCCCATCCGCAGTAGTCCAAGAACGATTCGTTGCAACTCCAAATGTACATACTGCAGTTCCGGCGGGAGTATATTTCAATTCGGGGTCGCGGGTCAAATTACCGATGAGAATCACCCTATTCAACGATCTGCTTGCCATATGTGGTTAATCGTTTTCTCTCCTAATAGATTTAGGGGTTAACTAGTAACAAATATCGAATGATTTTCTCATTGAAATTCAATTTTCTCTTCAAATCCTGAAGTTTATCCTTTTCCATTTCAAATTGCCAGCCGTAAAAGTGGACAGACGAATTTTTCTTAATAGGATAGGCAAGGGTTTTTTCTCCCCAATCATCTTGGGTAAGAACTTTCCCATTCAACGAAGTAATCGCCTCCTGGATATTTTTTAGCTCTGTTTCTTCCTTGAGAAGAAAAGTGAATTCGTACTTAGTCATAACGGACACGTAATTGGTTTTGCTTCTTACGATCATTATATAATAATATCAACCATGAAAAAAATCAAGCCCATTTTGGAAGTTTTATTTGTTGTCTACATTGTCTACACGCGCTGTATAAATCTTTCCTGGGGACTCCCCTACCCTATGCATCCGGATGAACGGAACATGGTGGATGCGCTGATGGGATTGAAACTTGACAGCCTGCTCAAGCCGAATTTCTACGCCTATGGTCAGAGTCCTCTTTATTTGGGGTATGGACTCCTTTCCCTATACTATTTTTTTTCCTACAAAATCACTGCAATATCTTTTTTCGACGGGACAATCGTTTTAAGAATGATATCTGCCGCTGCTTCGATTGTCACGGTTTTCATCCTCATCAAGATTATAGGATTCTTTTTCAAGAAAGGTCTCCTCCCGGAAAAAAACGATATGATCGCATATCCGTTATATCTCGTACTGGGGATAAGCCCGTTCGCGATACAGTTATCCCACTTCGGAACAACAGAGTCCATCCTGATGTTACTCTATGCGTCTATCGTATTCTTGAGCTTGGAGCATCTTTCGGAAACGTCGCCGTCATGGCGTTTGACCGTTGTGGCGGGGATTGTGTGTGGGATAGCGGCAGCAGTGAAAATGTCGAGCGTTTTATTCATCTTTGTACCGCTATTTGCATTTTTATATCATTTTCTTCATACATCAAAGAAATCACCCCCGAAGCAGTGGATAAGACACGCGATCATCTTCCTTTTCGTCGCGGTCATCATAGCCGTACTTTTCTCCCCCTATAATTACATTGCATTTGGAGAATTTTACCATTCCATGAAGTACGAATCCGATGTGGCACTCGGAAACGCCCTTGTTTTTTATACAAGGCAATTCGTCGGAGCGATTCCTGTCGTATTTCAATTAACGTCAATTTTCCCCTATGCTCTCGGTTGGCCAATCTTCATTTTTTCTTTGTGTGGTTTTTTTCTGCACTTTCGGAAAAAGGAAATGAACTTGTTGAGGTTGGCTTTTTTGGTTTATTTCATCCCGCAGTCTTTTTTGTTTGCAAAATGGACCCGTTTTGTTGCGTCGGTGTTCCCGCTCCTTTTGATCTTTGCCTACCTGTTCTTATACTCGGTCTTTAGCAAAGTACTCAAAGCGGCAAAAAAAAATCGAAGGATGCAACCTATTGCATTCGCAGTTTTTTCCCTAGTCGTCTTTTTTTCAATACTGCCGGGTATTGCTTATTTTTCCATATACCAAAGGAAAGATGTGCGATTCCAAGCTTCAGAATGGATCCATTCTCACATTCCTTCCGAGTCTCTCATCCTGTCTGAAACAGCGAATGTAGTAGATATTCCTCTTAAATTCTTTGGTTACCATCTGATCTCTTTTGATTTTTACAACGTAGACAAGGACTTTTTTTTACAGAATAACCTTCAAAATTATTTAAAAGAAGCAGACTATATTTTTGTTCCGTCACGCAGGATTTTTATGAACCATACGTGTACAGAATTGCAGAATTTAGAATTAAGAATTCAGAATATTGATAGTGAAAGGTGTCGACATCTGGAGGAAGCATATCCGTTGCTAAATGAATATTATAAAAGGCTATTCTCAGGAGAGCTCGGTTTTGAGCAAGTTGCGGAATTTTCTTCCTACCCGTCCTTTTCCCTATTTGGAAAAAAAATTGTTGAGTTTCCAGATGAAGGAGCGGAGGAGACCTGGAGCGTTTTTGACCACCCCGTGATTCGCATTTATAAAAGAATATAAGAGTTTTATTCGAGCGATTTGAGGAAATCCTTCAACATAAGGTAATAGTAAGACAGACTTCGGATCGCCACCCACTCGTTATCGGTATGGGAGCCAAGGCCCCATGGGCCAAAGGTCACGCCATCACACCCCACTTGATTGAAATGTCTGATATCTGAACTTCCGTGTTTGGCTACAACCGGCGCTAATTTCCCACCAATGCGTTTTACAGAATCCCGAAGGATAAGAACGTACGGGTTTTCCTTATCCGTGAATTGGGGAGGTTCAAACGAAACGACTTCCATGGTGGTATTTTCCGGAAGGACTTTCTTGATCTTTTCTAGCAACGTTTTTTTATCCTCTGGTCGGTATCGGATATCCAATAAAGCGGTGCAATTATCGGGAATCTTATTGAAGGTTTGGTTCGTGGTTTCGATACGTGCGACATTGACTGTAGTTTTCCATGCATTCTTTTTGGGGATAGGAAACAGTTTGATGAGTTTGGATAAAACTTGATTCATGATCAAAATAGCATTGGTTCCTTGCCAGACATACGCACCATGTGCGGATTTCCCGGAAGTTTTTATTTTTACCCAGAGGATTCCTTTTGCTTTATTATTCACTCCAAAACGGGTCGGTTCGCCCGCAATAACAAAGCCGGCTCGCACCCCTTTTTCGATTTGGTACTTTGTTCCATTAAAACCTCCCACCTCCTCATCTGTAACGATTTGCAACGCAAGAGGATACGGTACTTTTTGTGCCATTTCTTTGAAAACCAAAAGTTCTATAGCAGCTGCTGTCTTCATATCGTATGCTCCCCGACCATATAATCGGTTTTTTTTAACCACAGGCTTGAACATACGATCCGGGCCAGGAACCACATCTAGATGGGCGTTTAAAATGATTTTGAACCGTTTTGGTCTGGTTTTTCCATGATAAACAAGAAGACTGGGGACACTGTTTTTTTCAAACTCCTCAATGGTAAATTCTTTTAATTCTTTTTTTGCAACTTCAAGAACCTTCTTCAAGGCCTTTTTATTTTCTTGGACCGAAGGAACTTCAATGAGTTTTTTGGAAAGGGAAATGATTTGGTTTATCATATACTCTTATTCCAAGAGGAACCCGGCCGTATTGCACAACGTCAGCAGCAGACGCCCTCATTAGTTCAGCCTGATCGTGATGATTTGTTGTTTGCATAACAAAGTGGCATTTTCCATATCTGCTACCGACAAAATAGTTCGAAATGTGCTGTTCTCCCAGTTCCGGATGGAGTTTTATATAGATTGCAGCCTCTCTTGCCGTGAGCCCTTCTGGATAAAATCCTGGGAAACCTTGAGCTATCCCGATCAAATTAGATCGATCAGTTGGTTTTATAAACCAAGGTAGATCTCGGAGTATAAAAAGATAGGGATAAGATTGCTTTTCTGGACCTTCATGAAAATCTTCTACGCAATTTAAGTTTAACTCAGGACAAGGAACCTCAAAACTACCCAGTGCTACATCCAATGCAACCCGTGGGTCAATAACCAGCACCCGATCTCTTTCTAAATCTTCTTCCTTAACGCCCTTCATTAATCTTTGAAGTACATGTGCCATATCCCAAATATATTCATCTTTTGTGAGCTTACCTCCTTCTGATAGTAGTATTTTCTCTGGATAATCCGCAGCTACATACCAATCGACCTGTTCCATAATCGCCGGAGGGAGTTCGGGAACTCTAACCTCCTGCGAATCTGCTCTACTCGCTCGTGTAAAAGGAAACAATAGTGTTTCAACGATTGAGGCCATATTACAATCTATTATACAATAGCAATTGCGTCGATTTCTATCAATGCGCCTTTAGGTAAGTTACTTGCTTCTACAGTTGAACGGGCTGGTTTATGCTCTTTAAAATATTTGCTATAAACTTCATTCATCTTCGCAAAATGAGAGATATCTTTTAGATAAACGGTTGTTTTCAAGACTTTGTCCAGGTCAGACCCGGATTTTTTTAATACATTGCTTAAATTTTTCAATACCTGATCCGTTTGTTTTTCTATTCCCTCAACAAGAGTGTTCGTATGCGGGTCTAGTCCGATCTGGCCGGAACAGAAAACAAACGGTTTTGTAACTACTGCTTGAGAATACGGGCCGATTGCCTTTGGTGCCTGGCCTGTCTTGATGAGTTTCATCATAAAATAATTAAATATTAATGACGAAAACCGTTATAAGCATGTTCAAATGCTTCGATTGAGGCTTGAATAATATCAGGTGAAGTTCCCTGACCGATCGAAGTATTTCCGTTTTGAGTTAATCTGAGATCTACGAACACAACGGCTCCGGTTCCTCCACTCCTGATCTCCACTCGATAATCCGTTAGCACAAATTTTATTTTTCCTCCCGTTGCTTTTTTGAGGGCGTTTATAACCGCATCCACCGGTCCGACACCCGTTGACTCTTTTCTTATTTTTGTACCATTCATCCTTATTATTACCTCGGCTTTTGGCTTTTCATCTTTCGAAGTTTCTACGTGAAAATCCAGAACTTCAAATACTTTTTTATTCGACCGGGTTGGTTTTTCCAAAATATCCTGCAGGATATCCTGGTAGTCAGAAAAAGTAACATCTTTCCCTTTTTTTAAAAATTCATCGACTTTATCTTTAATTTCCTTTATTTGAAAATCCATTAACTTTATTCCGAATAATTTTTGCGTTGTTGTTAATATTTTTTGATTATTGGGGGATTTGGAAAAAAGAAGGGTTTCTTTATCATAAAACACCACATTTTTTCCCTTAAAAAAATCGTGGTTGTAAAGGGATAAAAATGAGTCAATGTCCGGATAGATTGTAGGCGGCTTTATCGCAACTTTCAGGATCGGAAGAGGGTCTTTTAATCCGTTTCCTGTCAATACACAAACGATTCTTTGATTTTTCAGCGATTTCCTTTTGGACAATTTTACTAACGCAGCAAGCGATGCCGCTGAGGAACTTTCCACAAAAATTCCCTCTTCCTTCGATAAATCATATTGCGCTTCAAGAATTTCTCTATCAGAGACTCGTAGTGCTTGTCCTTGCGTATTATAGATCGTATCTAAAGCCTTTACCCCATCCAAGGGAAATGTC
>PEZG01000067.1:0-1480 GCA_002774185.1 Candidatus Roizmanbacteria bacterium CG09_land_8_20_14_0_10_41_9
GAGGCGTTGTACGGATCCACAATGTTGACGGACAAGCCCGTCCCCAGCTCAAACCCCGCGCGGTGGATGAAACGGGGAATCACGCGCAGATACCAGTTTTCTTTTGGATAGATATAGTAGTTGTAGTCGAATGTAGAACCCTGGAAGTTGTGGATGTTGTAGATTTTCCTCAGCTGGCGAATGATTTTCTGGAGGATTTCCGCAAGATCATTGATTTGGTCGTCTGTGATATCGCCAAATATCGCCTTTTCTGTTTTCGGAGCAATCCATGCTTCATAGGGCCACTGGGAAAAATCCGGGCAGTACATGTTGAAAAATTTGTTTTCATCAATGATGTTATTTAGCGGCTCCCGATTCAACGCATCTAAGTTGATCTGGGAGGGAATCACAACCAGTTGGGAGTGGGGATGTTGCAGGGACGCACCGGCAAGTTCTCCATGGTTACAAAAGATGAGGACCTGCCCTCGCTTTCGGTAAGCATTGAAGCGTTCGCGGTACGCTTGGAGAATAAGCTCTATCTGGCTTAACGGCAATACTTCAATGTCTTTCTTGCAATCGGGCGAATGGATGATAACTTCATGGATGTCGGTAATCGGATATTTGTTAGGTATTACTCTTACCTTCCATCCTTTTTTATCTTTCTCTCCCCCACCAAGCCTTAATACTTCTGGAGGTGTGGACGCCTCATTCCCCGGACAAAACGCACACCCATGATGATGGGGTTTCTTGTGGCCGTTTTCCGTCGGCCTCCCCAACCTCTGGGGAGAAATGAGAACCCATCGGTTGGACGAGATGTCAGGGACGTACTTGGACATAATAATAAAAATTCAAATCACAAATGACAAATAACAAATCAAGCTCCAAATTCAAAAATCAAAAAAGTTTTAATCCTTTGTAATTTGTTATTTGAATTTGATTTGTCATTTGAGCTTTGTCATTGGAATTTATATTTAGTATATCCAGAAAAACTGTACAAAATCAACTATAATAAGACCATATATGATTCTCATTGTTGGATTGGGCAATCCGGGAAAGAAGTACGAAAACAACCGGCATAATGTAGGGTACATGTTTGTGGATTTTTACGTTAACGAGTTAACGGGTTCACGGGTTCATGAATTCAGATTTAACAAAACGCTTCAATCAGAACTGCCGATGGTAAAAAAAGACGGCAAAACAATTCTTTTCGCAAAACCCCAGACATTTATGAATCGGTCCGGTGAGGCGGTAAAAAAAATAATGGATTTTTATAAGATCCCGCTTGAGTCCGTATTCATAGCCCACGATGACCTGGATATCCCCTTAGGGAAATTCCATATTCAAAAGGCAGTCGGTCCAAAGCTCCATAATGGGATCACTTCTGTTGAGGAAAGACTCGGAACAAAGGAATTCACGAGGATCCGGATCGGGATCGAAAACCGTTCACCTGAAGACCGAATTCCTGGTGAAGCTTATGTACTGCAGAATTTTAGCGAGGAAG
>PEZG01000067.1:1516-6507 GCA_002774185.1 Candidatus Roizmanbacteria bacterium CG09_land_8_20_14_0_10_41_9
CTTGTAAATTTCACTCTTTTATATAATTTGTTATAATATTTGGTATGCCGTCTATAAAGAATAACTCTCATAAGAAACTGAGCCGCGTCTGTATGCTCAATCCCCAGGGATACATGATGTTTCCTCCTCCGTTAGGAAAGACCGATACCGGTGGACAGACCATGTATGTCCTGCAGCTTGCAAAAGCCTTAGGAAAAAAGGGGATTAAGGTAGACATTGTCACCCGCCAGTTTGACAATTTGCCCGCCGAAGAACAACTTTGGGAAAATGTAAAAATTGTTCGGATTCCGGCAGGTAGCAAAAATTTCGTTCAAAAAGAAAAAATGTATAAACTCTTGCCTGAGCTTATTGAAAACTTCATGCATTATATCGAAAAAACCAGAAAAAAATACGACATCATCCATTCGCACTATTGGGATGGTGGCTATGCCGGAATCCTGTTGGCAAAGATGCTTGATATCCCCCATATCCATACGCCTCACTCTCTTGGAAAAGCAAAAAAAATGGATATGTCAGTGGAAGAACTTCCTCCCCAAAAATTGAAACCCGCATACCGTTACCATGTCCGGATCGCTATCGAACAAAAAATTCTTGGCAAAGCGAACGCAACGGTTGTCATCTGCGAGACAACGCGGATTCAGCTTCTCCAATACTACATGGTGGATTTTGAAAAGCTGCACGTAATTTTTCCTGGGGTGGATACCGAATTTTTCAACGCGAAAAAAACCAACTATGACAAACAGATCCATTTGGAGCCGAATTCCATCCTGACCGTTAGCAGACTGGTTCCCGCTAAAGGATTGGACCGGGTCATCGAGGCATGTTCACTCATTAAAAACAAGATGCCGTTCCATCTCTATATGGGAGGAAGTTCAACGGGTCAAAACAAGTCCGAGGAGGAGCGCATGACAGAAGCCCAGTTGAAAAAAAACATCAAGGAACATCGGATGGAAAAGAACGTGACATTTTTAGGATTTATCCCCCACGACACACTGCTTCCCGCTTACTACCGCACGGCAGATATATTTGTCTTGGGAGGCAGGTATGAACCGTTCGGATTAACAACGCTGGAGGCTATGGCGTGCGGCACTATTCCCATTGTTTCCAGCATCGCCGGAAGCCGAGAGGTGATCATCGATGGACTGAATGGATACATAACAGACACCCATAACCGCAAGACCCTAGCAGAACTTATTCTTAAATTACTCCACGATAAAAAACAGCTGAGAAAAATTTCGGACAATGCCGCATTTACTGTTAAAGAACATTATCCGTGGGACAAAATTATAGATAAATTTATCAAGCTCTATAAAAACTTTTTATGAACATTGCTCTCGTGGCTCCTATAGAGGAGACTGTTCCACCCACAAAGTACGGCGGAACCGAATGGGTCGCTTACCACATAGCTCACCAAATGGGCAAGAAGGGTCATAAAGTTGATGTGTATGCCGCAGGAGATTCGAAACAGGACAACACTTATACCCTAATCCCAACGGTGCCGCAAAGCATCCGGACGATTCCTGAATATTTCAAAGATTTAAAATTGCGGGAATCGCAGAAATTTATCACCCTCACTCACATTACAAAACTCCTTATGAAAAAAAAGTATGATATCGTTCACAATCATTATGGCTGGCGCTTCCTTATCTTCTCTGATTTTATCCCATCAAAAATCATCACCACGCATCACGGTCCCCTTTCTTTTCCTTACCAGAACGCCGTATATCTTGACCACAAGGATCAAGCACATGTCTCTATCTCCAATAACCAACGGATTGATCTACCAGATTTAAACTACGTAGCAACCATTTACAACGGAATAGACCTGCATTTATTTCCATTTGTCGACGGGAAAATCACACGATCTTCTCCTATCGCATTCCTTGCACGGATGAACCATGAAAAAGGAGCGCTCGAGGCTGCCACCGTGGCGCAAACCACAAAGCACCCCATTCGGGTTGCTGCAAAGGTTGATAAGATTGACGAACCATATTTTGAACAATTTAGACCATTCATTGATAACAAACTGGTGTTTTTCGAGGGAGAAATCGACCCAGTGAAACGGCTCAACCTGCTTCAAAACGCACGGTGTCTTCTTGCTCCGATCAAATGGGAAGAGCCATTTGGGCTCATGTTTATCGAGGCAATGTCGTGTGGAGCGCCCATCATTACCTTTGCCCGAGGATCCGTACCAGAAATTATCAAGGACGGGGAAACGGGCTTTATCGTAAACCAGTCCAGCGAGCTGAAACGGGGAGAATGGATAACGAAAAAAATGGGAGTGGATGGATTATGCGAAGCAGTTGAGCGAATCTATTCGATGCCGCAGGATCAGTATGAGACAATGCGCAGAGCCTGCAGAGCTTGTATAGAAAAAAAATTTACCGTTGAAAAAATGGGTGAGGAATATGAGAAAGTCTATTCAAGACTCCTATCAAGCTCATAGTTGTTTTTTTAATATATGAAAATCGGAATTATAGCAACGAATTCTATCCCCATAAACCGGGACGTGAAAAAGGGAACGGAGATTTTCCTCAATATTTTCATCAATGAACTCGCCCGGATGACGAAAAAAAAATATAAACATGTCCACCCTGTCCTATTCGCATCCGGAGACTCAGAGTCCCCGATCCCCAAAATTTCCGTTACTCCGTTATCTTCAGTAGAGGATCCGGAAATCATGAAAGGAAACCATAAACTGTTTGAGCTTGCCTTGTTTTCAAAAGCATTTTCCCTACAGAAGGAGTTTGATCTATTCCATGTTCATGTCAGTAACGGCGAGTATCTCACCCCTTTTGCTCCATTCGTAAGGAAACCCATCCTCATCACCATGCATGGAGGAGTAAAGGATGCATACGATCAAAAATACTTTCAGCTATTTAAGGGTTGCAAAAATATCCACTTTATTTCCATTAGCGACAACCAACGGAATCAACTCCCAGACGTTCCTTATGTAGGAACGGTTTACAACGGGATTGACACAAGATACAATTTCAAATTTTCCCCTGAGGGAGGAACCGATATGCTGTGGGTCGGACGAGGCATGCCGGAAAAAGGACTGGATACGGTGCTTGATATCATTAACAAAACAAAAAGATCGACGAAGATTTTCCCTATCCTCAACCTTGAACATCTTGAATGGTTAAAGGAAGAGTTTATTAAACAACGCAATAAAATTCACCGTGATATTAATGTCACCATGAATTTTGACATCAATCGGACAAAGCTCGTTAAACATTACCAGACTTCCAAGCTTTTTCTTTTCCCCATCCAGTGGGAAGAACCGTTTGGGCTGGTGATGGTTGAGGCAATGGCGTGTGGAACTCCGGTTGTCGCATACGCAAAGGGATCTGTTCCGGAGATCGTCAAGGATGGGGAAACTGGGTTTATCGTAAACCCGTCCCCGACCGACATTCGGGGAGAATGGATTACGAAAAAAACCGGGGTGGATGGATTATGCGAAGCAGTTGAGAAAATCTATTCGATGCCGCAGGATCAGTATGAGACAATGAGGAGAAAATGCAGAGACCACACGCGGACGAAGTTCAGCAGTCGTAGGATGGTAACGGATTACGTAAAACTCTATCGGCACATCCTATCAAGGAAAACCTAGTACTCTTATGCAGTCCGTCAAAGATATCCTCAAAACGTTCAATCCTTTGGAAGATAAATACGTATCCCGCGAGTTCCAGGCGTTCGGGGTGCATCTCTCCCAGAAACTCGGGGATGAGAGACGGAAAAGCCTGTATATCAAACTTGCCAAAACGATCCCCCGACCCATCCTTGAGAGAGCACTACGGTTTGTCGCGGATTCCAACGCACGCAAAAAAGGAGCCCTGTTTATGTGGAAATTGAAAGAAATGGGAATCTTTAAGAAATAATTCAAAGTTCAAAATTCAAAGTTAAAAGTTTAAGTGTAAAGTTGAAAGTTAAAATATAATTTTAAATTTTTAACTGCAATTTTGAATTTTGCACTTTGAATTTTGAATCCTAAAAATAGCCATATGCCCAGTACGCAATACTTCCGATCCCCTTGCTGTTTAGATATTCTGTTTTCCTCCTGACTGACTCCTCATCTTCAAACCACACGATGTGCAGGTTCATAACATATTCATCTCCTGATTTAACGGATTCCACGTAATTCACTTCCATCTCGGCGGATGTATCATCCCGTTTGACAATACAGTCTTTCCACTCACACTTCTCAATGAAATTTTTCCGGAGTTCACTTAAGGTTAAGGCTCTAGCTGGCTTTATCGGACGTTTTTTTTCGTCCACGCTCCAATCATAACCATACATTCCGTAAATGACGGTTAATTTTTCCGAAGGGACTATTTTTAAAAAATCCTCTGTCATTTTTTTTAAGTCGTAGCCATAGGACGCTCTCCCATCCAAGGGAAAATTGGGGCCCGGTTCCCCATAACTCTTATGGAAATCGTACGCCATCACTAGAAGTTCATCCGTCAGGGAGGAAATATGGGAGACATCAAAGGGTCGTTTTCGATAGAAGACATCCCCGTATAGGATAAAGGAAAATAAGATATTTTCTTTTTTTAACTCGGATGAAAAAAGTTCAACGAATCTGTTTATTTTATCTATCATACCGCTGTCTAAGATGTTGCTCGATTCCAGATCCAGAGCCAATCCACTGAAGTTATATTTTTTTACTATATCGATCGTTTCCCTTGCGAGTTGGGGCCACTGCTCTGACGTTTCAAGGATTGTCGAATTCGTTTCGCTGTCGGTCATGCGAAGCACCAAGTATGTCTGTTTCCCCTGCGAGATACTAGACGCAAATGTATCCAACTTTTGAAACCCCGCCTCTTGCGCTACGCGCGAATCCCCTCCTGGGGTAATACCAAAATAATACAGTTTGTCATATGCATCTGCCGCAATAGGTTCCCCATCCAGACTCCAATAAGGCACAAACAGGGACTGGGACGGTGTATTTGAAATGGTTGGTTGGGTAGAAACCGTGGGAGAATTCTCTG